>JBBSCV010000346.1:0-4391 GCA_038249925.1 Burkholderiales bacterium | reverse complement strand
GCCGGTAAGTGGCGTCGTTCTTCTCCCGGTCGGGCTGGAACAGACCAACGCCGAACTGCAGCGGTGCGCCCTGGGCGCGGGCCCGGCCACCAAGGGCCAGTCCACCGAGTGCGGCCATCGTGGCCAAGGCTGCGGTGCGGCGTGTCGGGTTTTGCATTGGTGTCGAAGGGGTCACGCGAGATCTCCTGGGTTGGGGGGTGGTGCGAATGCGGATGTGTTGTGCCGGGAACCGGCCTGGGGGGGTAAAGCCAGCGGCGGCGGGTCTTTCTATTGCTCGTGGCGGCGCAGCATCACGCTGCGGATGCCACCAGGACCGCGCCACCCCTGGCGGGCTCATCGTCGACCTCCAGCGCACCACCGCAGCTGCTGCCCTGGCCGGCCGCGCAGCCGTAACAATGGTCGGCGATGCGGATCGGCTCGCCGACGGGCTGCAGGCGCAGCAGGTCGCGCAGGTGGGGCCGCGGCACCCCCTTGAGCCGGGCATTGAGTCCGAGCATCTGGTTGAAGTCGCAGTCGTAAAGATTGCCCTGCCAATCGACGCTGACCATCGATCGGCACATCACCGTGTCGAGGTTCTCAGCGCGGTACGACGCGCGCAGCAGCATCATGTAGCCCGCAAACGTGCCCTTGCTGACGAGCGTGCTGCCGAAACGCTGGATTGGCATATTCGTCAGCGCGAACAGGTGGTTGAAACGCACGCCGAAGTGCGCCAGCAGTTCACGTTTGTAGTCAGCCTCCAGCGGGCCCTGAGGCGGCGGCAGTGACGCACCCTGCGGGTTGTAGACGAGGTTCAGCACCAGCGCACCGCCCTCTTGGCCGTAACCCAACGCGTTGAGCTGTTTCAGGCCTTCGATGCTGCGTTCGAAAACGCCGTCGCCGCGCTGGCGGTCGACATTGGCCACCGAATAGCAGGGCAGCGAGGCCGTGATCTCGGCGCCCTGCTCGGCGAGGAAGTCCGCGAGATCTTCATGCCCAGGCTCGGACAGGATGGTGAGGTTGCAGCGGTCGATCACCTGAACGCCGAGGGCGCGCGCACCACGCACGAGGTCGCGGAAGTGGGGGTTCAACTCCGGCGCGCCGCCGGTCAGATCGAGTATGCGCAGCCGGCGCACGCGCAGCACCTGAAGCACCAGTGCCACGGTGTCGGCATCCATCTCCTCGGTGCGGTTCGGGCCGGCGTTGACATGGCAGTGCAGGCAGCTCTGGTTGCAGCGATAACCCAGGTTGACCTGCAGCGTGTCGAAGCGGGACCGCTGCAGCGGTGGGAAGTCGGTCGCGGCAAGCAGGGGCAGAGTGGCGTGCATCGAAGGGCTTTCCTGAGGAGCTGGGGGTGGAAGGTGCGCAGGCAAGGGACAGTCGCTGCCACCGGGCGATCGGTTACATGGGATGTGAAGACGGCACGTAAATGCTGCAGGTGCCGACGGCGCCGTCAGAATCACGGCGCCCGCCACGACCTTGCCGCGCGGCATGGCACCGCGCGGCATCAATGTTGTCGGGGCGCTGTAACTGAAACGGGTTTGCCGACGACATGTCCGATAACGCCAACCAGAACGAGTTCGAGTCCGGCCTGAGATCGCTCTGGATGCGCGCCCAGTCCGGCGACGAGGCGGCCTATCGCGAGGCCCTGTTGCAGATCGCGTCGCGGCTGCGAGGCTATCTGCGGCGCCGCATGCAGAGCCTGCCGGACGACGTGGAGGACCTCGTGCAGGAAACCTTGCTCGCGCTGCACCTGCAGCGCGGCACTTACGACGACGCGCTGCCCGTGGGCGCATGGGTGATTGCAATCGCGCGGCACAAGCTGGTCGACCTGTGGCGGCGCCGCGGCCGCCGCGACGGCCTGCACGATCCGCTCGACGACGTCGACGAGGCGCTGCTGGTTGCCGTGCACGAGGAGGGTGGCACGCGGCGTGATCTTGAGAAGTTGCTGCTGGAATTGCCCGAGGCGCAGCGGCAGGCGATCTGGCTCACCAAGATCGACGGCCTGTCGGTGGCCGAGGCCGCCGAGCGCACCGGTGCGTCGCCTGCGGCGATCAAGGTGCAGGTGCACCGCGGCATGAAGCGTCTTGCGGAAATCGTGAAGGACTGAGGCATGAAAACAGAACTGCTGATCGACGTTCTTGCGCGCGGCGCAGGCCCGGCGCCGCGCGCGCCCGTGGCGCGCCGCCTGGGCCCGGCAGCGTGCGTCGGCCTGCTCGCGAGCGGAGTACTCGCGCTGGGCTGGATAGGCCCTGTTCCGGCTGCCATGTTCGGCGCTGCCGCACTGTGGATCAAACTGGCTTATGGCGGCGCGCTGGCGCTCGCCGCAGCCTGGCTGGCGGGGCGCCTGGCGCGACCGGCGGCGTCGTGCAGGGCGGCGGCGGCCGGCGTGCTGCTGGTGGTCGGCTGCATGGCGTTGGTCGGCGCGGCCAGCCTGCTGGGCATGCCCTCTGCCGAGCGCATGCCAGCGCTGCTCGGCAGCTCGTGGGCGTCGTGCCCGTGGTCCGTGCTCGGCCTGTCGCTGCCGGCGTTGGCCGCCGCGCTTTGGGCGCTGCGCCGCCTGGCGCCGACGCGGCCGCGCCTGGCCGGCTTCGCGGCCGGGCTGCTCGCGGGCGCGCTGGGGGCGTTCGGTTACGCCTTGGCCTGCGGTGAAATCTCGCCGGCCTTCGTCGCCGTCTGGTATTCGGCGGGAATCGTCATCACCGCGCTGCTCGGCGCCGCGCTGGGCCCGCGCGTGCTGCGCTGGTAGAAACTGGCGCCAGGGCTGCCGCTGCCCAGGGAGTGGCGCCGCAGGGCGTCGAAGTTTTTGCAGCTGGCGCCCAGCGTCTGCGTCTGCGCCTGACCTGCGCTGGGGTGCGGCACTTGGCCCGCGAAGTCTGCTTCAAGGTCTTCTGCCCGCACCACTGGCCAGGTTTGCCGTCTACTGCGGCAGCGCGGCGGACCTGGCTTGGCGGCGCCGGTAAGCGAAGATCCCGGCGACACCGGTTGCCAACAGCGCCAGGCTGGTGGGCTCTGGCACCGGAGTCAACACGAAGTCGAAGCCGTAAGACACCGGGCCCCCGGTTTCCTGGATCCAGACGGTGTAGTTGCCACTGGCCAAGGTCGGATTCACGCCGCCCAGCAGGGTCGGCAGCAGGTCTGTGCCAACCGTCTCCGGGCCATGAAGCGCAAAGGCCAGCACGTTGTTGCCCACGATCTGCGTGCCGAGCTGGATGCCGATGAACGACACGCTGCCCGAGAAAGTGGTTCCGGGCTTGACGATCAGGCTCGACAGCCACGTGCCGTCGGGCACGGTGAATGTCAGGAAATCGCGATCTATCCCGGTCCCGGGGTTTCCCGTGGTCCCTGCAATCGTATTGGCACCCAGACCCATGGTCACGATGGTGGGCGCCAGACCGTCGTTGGAGAGGTCGCCATCCAGCGACTCGATCCAACCCTGCGCGGCCTGCAAAGGCGTCGCCGCAAGCACCAGGACGGTCAGCCCTGCAATCGATTTCCACTGCGATTGACGCATCCAAATCACACCAAAGTGCTCACCAAGCCGGCGCAGAGAATTTGGGATGAAGGAATGGCAGCCGCGTGACAGCAGGCGGTGAAGTCGCGATAAACGTCGAGAGATTTGCATGATCCAAGTCCTTGATTCGGTAGAAGGTGTTTGATCGTTCCAGTGCGTGCGCGCATCGGGGCGCCGGCTGCAGAATGCTCGCGCTGTGACTCTCGGAAGTCATCACCGTCACGTGAGAACGGTACCCGGCTGCAGCAAAAGGTTTGGATGAACCTGGCGAAAGCGCGCGTGGCCGACGTCGGTAGAGACCCGTGACCGAGCTGCTCGTACATCATCCCCGGCTACAGCTGCGCAAGATGCGCGCAGCGCGACCAAAGGCGCTGCCCAGCGCAGAGTTTTGCGCAGCTGGATAGGCTGGACGTTCAGCGGTCGCGTGTCACACGGATTCGGAAAGCGTCAGCGCACTGTTGTGTGAAGCAGCAGGTCTGGATACCGCAAATCGAAGCCGAAGACCCAGGGCTGGAGGATTTGCAAGCGCGTCAGGAGAGCGTGAACCCATTCGATCTGAATCCAATGCAGGATAGCATCCTGTGGCGACGCGGAACTCTCACGCCACCGTGATGACTGGCCGTACGAGACCCCCCAGAGTCTTGGCGTGGGCTGTCGCGACGAGAGCCAACGAACCGAACCCGATCAGGAATCATTGCCCAAATGAACGACGCCCCGACCTCGACCTTCGAAGGGCAAGCACCCGGTGACCTACGGTTGAACAACACGCTGGGCAGAGCGCCGGCATCGATACGTCCACTTCAACGCAAGCCCCTTCACCACTTCAGGAAAACTTCCATTTCTAAAGCCCTTCTGATGAAACCGATCTGTGTTGCTGCATTGCTGGGTGCCACAGGCGCAG
>JBBSCV010000345.1:0-4406 GCA_038249925.1 Burkholderiales bacterium | reverse complement strand
GGGCGACCAGCCGCCGGTCGGCATCTTGCTGTGCACGCAAAAGAACCACGAGATGGTGCAGTACGCGCTGGCCGGCATGACGAACAAGCTGTTCGTGTCGCGGTACCAGTTGCAGTTGCCGGCGGCGAGTGAGATGGAGGAATTCTTGCGAAGGGCGCTGGGGGAGTTGGGGGTTGATGGGGCGGAGGATGCCGCATGAGTCTGGATTGGCCAATGCGACCACTGGGTGAGCTCACCATCAACCACGATGGCAAGCGCAGGCCAGTCAAGGAGTCAGAGCGCAAACCTGGGCCATATCCGTACTACGGCGCGTCTGGTGTTGTTGATTCCGTCGAGGGCTATATCTTCGATGGGCGCTATCTGCTGATTGGCGAGGACGGCGAGAACCTGCGCACGCGGCACACGCCGATTGCGTTCATCGCGAGCGGCAAGTTCTGGGTTAACAATCACGCGCATATCGTCACTGGCAACGACAACGCAGATACGCGCTACCTGCTGTACGCGATACTGAATGCCGATGTCAGTTCGTATTTGACTGGCGCTGTGATGCCCAAACTAACGCAGGGCAATCTGAACAGGATTCAGCTGCCGTGTCCGCCCCGAGTAGCCCAGAGACAGATCGTCGGCGTGCTTGGTGCACTTGACGACCGCATCGCCCTCCTGCGCGAAATCAACGCCACCCTCGAAGCCATCGTGCAGGCGCTGTTCAAGTCGTGGTTCGTCGATTTCGACCCCGTTCGCGCCAAGCAGCAAGGCCTCGCGCCGGCCGGCTTGGACGAAGCCACGGCGGCCTTGTTTCCGGATGGCTTCGAGGTCTTGGCGCCGACACGATGTCCGCTGGGCTGGCGGGTGGGCACGGTAGAGGACTTGCTCGAACTGGCGTATGGCAAGGCGCTGAAGGCAACTGACCGAATTGTTGGCGACGTGCCGGTCTATGGATCAGGCGGACTCACCGGTTTTCACAACCAAGCATTGATCGACGGGCCGGGACTGATCGTTGGTCGCAAGGGGACCATTGGAACCTTGTACTGGGAAGACCGACCGTTCTACCCCATAGACACGGTGTTCTATGTTCGGTCCAGGGTCCCTCTGACGTTCTGTTTCCACCAACTTGCCATGCTGGGCTTGAACGAAATGAACACAGACGGAGCTGTGCCTGGACTGAATCGCAACAACGTCTATCGCCTGCAGGTCATCATTCCGCCTCGCGCCGCTCTTGACGCATTCGACGATGCAGCCAACGCCCTCCGTCAACGGGTCATCTGCAATCAGCAGCAAGCCCAAACCCTCGCCACCCTCCGCGACACCCTGCTCCCCCGCCTGATCTCCGGCCAGCTGCGCCTGCCCGAAGCCGAAGCCCTGGTCGAGTTGGACTGAGAGACGCGATTCAAGCGTGCTTTCATGGCGGGCCCCGGTATGAAAGCGGTCTTTGATGCGAGCCTGTAGCCGGGCTCAACCTGCATAAGAGATCGCGTTTTCTTTGAACCTGGCGATCAACGTGCCCAGATTCGCAGCGCTGCTTGACACGTCGAACTTGACGGGCCTTGCGGGAGCCCGGGGCATTGCCGACCTGGGGATCTTTATCAACAAGCAAGTTGCAGTCACCCAACGCCAGCCTTACCATTGAGCCAATCGTAAGGAGCCGCGATGTCCGAATCCACCATCACCGCCAAGGGCCAGACCACCGTGCCACGGCAGGTGCGCGAGCAGATCGGCGCCGGGCCGGGTACGCGGCTGGAATGGCATGTCATGCCCGGCGGCACCCTGCTCGTACGTGCAAAGACCCGGTCCTTGCTTGACCTGGCGGGCAGCCTGAAGTCGCCCGACGGCAAGCGGGTTCCGCTCAAGGAACTCAGCGGCTGGCGCTAAGGCTGCGGGCAGCGACGCCATGGCTGCGTTGGACACCCATGTGCTGCTGCGCTTTTTGCTGCAGGACGACCCTGCTCAATCGGCCGCTGCAACCCGGCTCGTGCGCCAGGCCAACGTCAGCGGCGAAAGCTTGTACGTGCCCGTCTCCGTAAGCTTGGAACTTGAGTGGGTTCTGCGATCGCGTTTCAAGCTGGGCAAGGCCGCCGTGGTGCGGTCCTTTGACGGTCTGCTCGAATCCGTCGAATTGCGGTTCGAGCGCGTCGGCGCGCTGGAGTGGGCCTTGCGCCAGTACGAGGAGTCCAGCGCCGACTTCGCCGATTGCCTGCACGCAGCACTGGCAAGCATGGCCGCCGAGCAACCCTTTTGGACCTTCGACCAAGCGGCGGCCAAGCTCAGCGGCGCCCAACTGCTGACATGACCGAGGACCAGCTCGAACAGGAAACCCTCGGCTGGCTGGCCGACGAGGGCTGGCAGCACCGCTACGGGCCCGACCTCGCGCCCGACGGCACCGCACCCGAGCGCGACAACTACCGGCAGGTGCTGCTGATCGGCCGCTTGCGCCGCGCCATCGACGCGCTGAACCCCACCGTGCCGCAGGCGGCGCGTGAAGATGCTGTTCGGCAGGTGATGGACCTCGGCACGCCGGTGCTGCTGGCCGCCAACCGCCAGTTCCACCGGCTGCTCGTCACCGGCGTGCCGGTGCAGTACCAGCGTGACGGCGAAACCCGTGGCGACTTCGTGCGCCTGGTCGACTGGGCCGAGCCGGCGCGCAACGAGTGGCTGGCCGTCAACCAGTTCTCCATCACCGGCCCGCGCCACACGCGCCGGCCCGACATCATCCTGTTCGTCAACGGCCTGCCGCTGGTGCTGATCGAGCTGAAGAACCCTGCCGACCTGAGCGCCGATGCGTGGAAGGCGTTCCACCAGATCCAGACCTACAAGGAGCAGATCGCCGACGTCTTTCAGTACAACGAAGTGCTGGTTGTCTCTGACGGCACCGACGCGCTGCTGGGCTCACTCTCGGCCGACAGCGAACGCTTCATGGCCTGGCGCACGATCGACGGCGTGGCGCTCGACCCGCTGGGCGCCTTCAACGAATTGCAGACGCTGGTGCGCGGTGTGCTGGCGCCGGCTTATCTTCTCGCCTACCTGCGCTTCTTCGTGCTGTTCGAAGACGAACTCGGCAACGGCGGCGGTCTCATCAAAAAGATCGCCGGCTACCACCAGTTTCATGCGGTGCGAGCGGCCATCGCGCAGGTGATTGCGGCGTCTCGCACCGATGGGCCGCCCAGCGTGCGCGGCAAGGGCGGTGTGGTGTGGCACACGCAGGGCAGTGGCAAGAGCATCACCATGACCTGCTTTGCGGCGCGCGTGATGCAAGAGCCGCTGATGGCCAACCCGACCATCGTCGTCATCACCGACCGCAACGACCTGGACGGCCAGTTGTTCGGCGTGTTCTCGCTGGCGCAAGACCTGCTGCGTGAACAGCCGGTGCAGGCCAGCACACGGCAAGAGCTGCGGGCACTGCTCGGCAACCGGCCTTCCGGCGGCATCGTGTTCTCGACGATCCAGAAGTTCATGCCGGGCGAGGACGAGGATGCGTTCCCGCTCTTGTCGAGTCGCAGCAACATCGTGGTCATTGCCGACGAAGCGCACCGCACGCAGTACGGCTTCGAGGCGAAGTTGAAGACGGAGAAGCCGCGGCCTGCCGTTTCCACTTCCACGACGGTGCTGACCACCGGCACCGGCCAGCCTGCCGCGCACAAGGCCGAGTTCGCAGCCGGTGCGCGCTACCCAGTCGAGCGCTATCAGGTGGGATATGCCCAGCACCTGCGCGACGCACTGCCCAACGCCACCTTCGTGGCCTTCACCGGCACGCCGGTGTCGGGCACAGACCGCGACACGCGCGCCGTGTTCGGCGACTACATCAGCATCTACGACATGCAGCAGGCCAAGGAAGATGGCGCCACGGTGGCCATCTACTACGAAAGCCGGCTGGCCAAGCTGGGGCTGAAGGCCGATGAGCTGGCCACCATCGACGACGAGGTGGACGAACTGGCGGAAGACGAAGAAGAGAGCCAGCAAGCCAAGCTCAAGAGCCGCTGGGCGGCGCTGGAGAAAGTGGTGGGCGCTGCGCCCCGCATCGCCAGCGTGGCCGCCGACGTGGTGTCGCACTTCGAGGAACGCAGCAAGGCGCAGACCGGCAAGGCCATGGTGGTGGGCATGAGCCGCGACATCTGCGCGCACCTCTACAACGAGATCATCAAGCTGCGGCCCGCATGGCACAGCACCGACCCTGAATCCGGCGCCATCAAGGTGGTGATGACTGGCTCGGCCAGCGACAAGGCGCTGCTGCGCCCGCACATCTACAGCGCGCAGGTGAAAAAGCGTCTGGAAAAACGCTTCAAGAACCCGAGTGACCCACTGCGCATCGTGATCGTGCGCGACATGTGGCTGACGGGCTTCGACGCGCCGTGCGTGCACACGCTCTACATCGACAAGCCGATGAAGGGCCACAACCTGATGCAGGCCATCGC
>JBBSCV010000344.1:0-4449 GCA_038249925.1 Burkholderiales bacterium | reverse complement strand
CGCTGGCCGCGGTGCAGCTGCTCGGCCGCACCGATGGCTTCCTGGGTGACCCGCGTGTGCGCATCCCCCTGCCGCAGAACCTGGAGCGGGTGGCCAAGCTGATGAAGGCCACGGGCCAGGGCAAGCGGGTGGATGAACTGGTGACCGCGATGAACCGCGCCGCCGAGGCTGCCGTGCCCGAGGCGCGCACGCTGTTCGTCAGCACCGTCAAGCAGATGAGCGTCGAAGACGCGCTGGCCCTGGTGCGCGGCGGGCCGACCTCGGTGACCGACTACTTCTCAGGCAAGACACGCTCGCCACTCTCGGAAAAGTTTCTGCCCATCGTTGCCCGCGCCACCGAGAAGGTGAAGCTGGCCGAGCGCTACAACCAGCTGGCTGCCAAGGCCGCCAGCGCCGGGCTGGTGAAAGGCGATGCCGTCACCGTGCAGCAGCACGTCACCGCCCGTGCGCTCGACGGGCTGTTCTTGATGATCGGCGAGGAAGAGAAGAAGATCCGCGCCGACCCGGTGAAGACCGGCAGCGCCATTCTGAGGAAGGTGTTCGGCGGCTGAGCGGGGCCGCTGCTGCCGTTCTGGAACGCCAGACCCGTTCAGCCCGTCAGGCCGTCCTGGCCAACTCGAACTTCAGCGCTTCCGGCAGCGACTCGATGATGGCGTCGCGGCCCACGCTGGTGAACTGCCGCCCGCCCTGGTTCAGCACCTGCACGGCCTTGCCCTCTTCAGAGATTTCCACCAGCGCCAGCCTGGGCGACACCGCCAGCAGTTCGCTGCGCAGCCGTTTGAAACGCTGGCCACCCAGAGAAGCTTCGTAGACCAGGGCGTCGGGCATGGATTCGGCGCACTGCGCCTGCACTTCGTCGACGGTGCTCGCGAAGTCGAGCACCACCGACAGCGACCGCAGCGCCTCACGCACGACGTTGCGCACTTCGCGCCGCGCTGCCAGCACCAGCACGTGGCTGCCCGCCAGCGGCTGCAGGCTCAACGTCGGAGAGACGGTTTCCTGAAAGTCGGTGGTACCTGCGGGCTCGACGCGTGGCGCCAGGGTCTCGGGGAACTCCAGTTGCAGCTCGGTCTTGCCCGGCAGCTCGACGCGGTCGAGCGTCAGCTCCAGCACCGCGGCGGTCTGCTGCAGCAATCGCCACGACATGGTGTTCAGCTCGGACGCCTGTTCGTCGGCCATGGGCATGGCGCCGCTGTCCACGGCGTCGGGTTGCTGGTGGGCGAACTTCACCGCCAGCACGGCATGCGCCGGCCAGTTCTTCACCTCCAGTTTCATGTCGATGCGAGAGACAGCGTGCTCGAAGCACCAGTCCAGCACCGTCTGCAACAGCGAGAACAGCAGCGTCGCGTCGCTCATCACCAGCGCGCCGGCAAATTGCTGGCGCACCTCGATGCCGTGGGTATCGATCTCGCGGCTGCGCTGGCGCAAGGCCTCGCGCAGCAGGGCCGTGAGGTCCAGACGTTCACGCGACAGCTGAACGTCGCCATGGCTCAGGCGCACGACCTGCTGGCCCATGATGCCGGCGCGGCGTGCGAGGTCGATCTCGGCGTGCAGCGCGGCCAGGTTTTCGCGGTCGATGCGGCCGGTGGCCTGCAGCACCGCCACCCGCTCCAGCGCCGAAGACAGTGTCGACGCGACCTCGCTGCCCAGCTGGGCAATGAGGGACTGCGGGTCCAGCGGTTCGACGACGCGTCGGCCCGACGGCAACGGCGGCCGGGCGATGTCACTCAGGTCCATGAACTTCCTTCGATGTCTGACGAGCTGTGTACGCGGCGGCTGCCTGGTGCACTGGTGCGACCAGTGCGCAAACACGAGACCTCCATTGGACATCGGCCTCGCGGTGGCATCTGCCAACAAGTTGGTGCGCAGGCCCTCTGTCACCACCCCGGAGCCGGGGGGAGTGCTGCGCAAATTGTTCAGTCGTTCACGCCCCTCGCGGCAGCGCGGGGCCGAGCACGCCCTGGGCGCGCAGTGCGGCGCGGGCCTCGGCGTCCAGGCCCAGTTCAGCCAACACCTCGTCGGTATGTTGGCCCAACAAAGGGGGCGCGCGGTGCGTTTGCACCGGTGTGGCCGAAAGTTTCATCGGGCTGGCCACCAGTTCCAGCGCGTCGTGGTGCGGATGCGCCACCGTCGTCTTCATGCCGCGCGCCAGCACTTGCGGGTCGGCAAAGACATCGCCCAGGTCGTTGATCGGGCCGCAGGGCACCTTGGCGGCGTCCAGCGCAGCCAGCCAGTCGGCGCGGCCACGCTGGCGCATGCGCTCGGCCAGTTGCGGCACCAGAACCTCGCGGTGGCGAACGCGGGCGGCATTGCGTGCGAAACGTTCGTCGCGCGCCAACTCTGGGCATCCGGCCACAGCGCAGAAACGTTCGAACTGGCCGTCGTTGCCGACGGCCAGGATCAAGTGGCCATCGGCCACCTCGAAGACCTGGTAGGGCACGATGGTCTGGTGCGCGTTGCCCACACGCTTCGGCACCTGCTGGGTCGCCAGGTAGGTGGCGCCCAGGTTGGCGAGCATGGCGACCTGCGTGTCCAGCAGCGCCATGTCGATGGCTTGACCCTGGCCGGTGGCATCGCGGTGGCGCAACGCGGCGAGGATGGCCACGGTGGCGTACAGGCCGGTGAAGAGGTCGGCCACCGCCACACCCACCTTCTGCGGGCCGCCGCCAGGCAGATCGTCGCGCTCGCCGGTCACGCTCATGAGCCCGCCCAGGCCCTGGATCGCGTAGTCGTAACCCGCACGTTCACGGTAGGGGCCGGTCTGGCCGTAGCCGGTGATCGAGCAGTAGATCAAGCGCGGGAACCGTGCGCACAGCGTCGCCGCATCGAGGCCGTAGCGAGCCATGTCGCCGACCTTGAAGTTTTCCACCAGCACGTCGCACTGCGCCGCCAGCTGCAGGATGAGCGCCTGCCCGGCGGGCTGCGCGATGTCCACGGTCACCGACCGCTTGTTCCGGTTGGTGCCCAGAAAATAGGCCGCCTCTGCGGTGTCTTGCCCGTCGCGGTCCTTGAGAAAGGGCGGGCCCCAGCCGCGCGTGTCGTCGCCGCCGGGGTGTCCGGCGCTCGGCGGGCGTTCGATCTTGATGATGTCTGCACCCAGGTCGGCAAGCGTCTGGGTGCACCAGGGGCCCGCCAGCACGCGAGAAAGGTCGAGCACGCGCAAGCCGTTCAAGGCGCCTGGCGGCAGGGGAAGGGGTGCCGAACTCATCGCGTGATTTTGCGTCAGCGTTCGGTGCGCAGCCGCTGCGGATAATCCAGCGCATGAAGTTCGGTCTCTGGCTCACGGCTGCGTTTTGTTCAGCGTCTCGCCCGGCTTGTCGGCTGGCGAATCGGCTGACGTTTCGTCTGGCTTGCGGCGTGGGCGCATCACTCGGCCTGTTCGCGCTGTCAGCCTGCGCCCCGGCGCTCGACTGGCGCGATGTGCGCCCCGAGGGGGCCGGCATGCAGTTGCAGTTCCCGTGCAAGCCCAACGGTCAGAGCCGCGAGATCATGTTGGCCGGCCAGCGTGTGAAGCTGGCGCTGCATGCCTGTGCCGCCGGCGGCACGACCTGGGGCCTGGCGGTGGCCGATGTGACGCAGCCGGCCCAGGTGGCCCCGGCCCTGGCCGAACTGGCGGCGTCGGCAGCGAGCAACCTGGGTGCCGCGGCGGGCAAGACGCTGCCTTGGCGCGTGAGCGGCGCCACGCCCAACGATGCCGCGGGTCTGCAGCGTTTGGTAGGCAAGCTGCCCGATGGCAAGGCGGTGCAGATGCAGGTGCTTGTGTTCACCCGCGGCACGCTGGTCTACCAGGCCAGTGTGCTGGGTGAACGCGTGGCCGACGATGCGGCGCAGACTTTCTTCGAGTCCGTTCGGTTCGACTCATGACGCGCCGGCCAACGCGCAGTTTTCTGCAGTGAGGTCGGCGAGCTGCCGATAATCGACGTTGACCCTCTCATGGCTTCCATCCTTCTTGTTGCTCATGCCCCGCTGGCCTCTGCCTTGCTTGAGGTGGCGCAGCATGCCTATGTGGATTGCCAACGCGACATGCTGGCGGTGGATGTGCCGCCGACGGCAAGCCTGGAAGCCGCTGCCGCATTGGTGGGCGCCGCGCTGAAGACCTTGCCCGGCCCGGAAGTGCTGGTGCTGACCGACGCTTTCGGCGCGACGCCATGCAACGCCGCAATGTCGGTGGTAGACGGCGCGCACGCCCGGGTCGTCACCGGCATCAATGTGCCGATGGTCTGGCGCGCGCTGTGCTACGCCCATCTGCCGCTGGAGGACTTGCTCGTCCGTGCGGCCGATGGTGGCCGCCAGGGCATCATGCAAGTGGCCACACCGCGTCGCCAGAACCAGCCCAACCGCCCCGCCACCGATGATCCAGACCAGCGTTCAGATCAGTAACAAGCTGGGCTTGCACGCCCGCGCCTCGGCCAAGCTCACGAAGCTGGCCGGTGGCTTCAAGAGCGAGAT
>JBBSCV010000343.1:0-4477 GCA_038249925.1 Burkholderiales bacterium | reverse complement strand
GCGGTCGTAATGCATACGGCTGAGGTCGACGCCGCCCAGCAACTGCAGCGCCACAGCGCCGACCTGCGTGTCCCAGCGCAGCCAGCCCTGCTGCCCGTACTGCCGCTGTGGAGCCACGGCGATGTCGCGGAAGTTCGTGCGCCGCACCTGCGCCGGCACGGTGCCCGTGGCCGGGACGTAGGTGAAGGTGAAAGTGTCGCGATAGGCGCGGTCGTGGTCGATACGGTAGACCGTGCTGGCCAGCGCCAGGTTGGGACGCAGCTGCCATTCCAGGGCCAGTGTCAGCCACTGATCCTCGAAGTAGTGCCGGTTGTCCAGCACGTTGTAGTTCACACGTCGCGTGCCGGGTGCCGGGGCACCGTGAAACACCGGCGTGCCCAGGTAGTGTTGCGGGTGCTGCTGGCCGTGGTCCCACGCTGCGGTCAGGCGCAGCCGTTCGCTCGCGTCCCAGCGCAGGGATGCACTCAGCGCCACGGTGTCGGACTCGCCGCGGTCGACCCAACCGTCGCTGCTGCGGTGGCTGGCGTCGACCCGAAAGCCCAGCCGCGGGGCCAGCGGCCCGCTCAGGCTGGCGGCCTGGTGCAGAGACTTGAAAGACCCGGCAGCCAGGGCCGCTCGGCCCTCCAGCCGCGTGAGTGACGGCGCCAGCGGCACCACATTGACGGCACCGCCAATGGCACCGGCGCCGTACAGCACCGAGGCCGGACCCGACAGCGTTTCGATGCGTTCCACGTTCCAGGGGTCGAACGGAAAACTCACCACGCCGCCGGCGTTGGAGATCTCCAGCCCCCGGTACAGCTGCTTGACAGAGTTTTGCCCCGAAAACCCGCGCGCCGACAGCAGGTTGCCGCCGTTGCCCGGGTTGGGGGCCGAGCTGATGCCAGGCGCCAAGGTCTTGGCGTCGATCAGGCTGGACAGGCCCAGCTCGCGCACGCGCTCACCGTTCAGCACCGACACGCTGGCGGCGGTGTCCAGAGGCGTCAGCCCCAGTCGGCTGCCGGCCGTGGACGGCTGTGTCAGTGCGGTGCCCTGCGTGCGCTGGCCGGTGATTTCGACTCGCTCCGGCGCGGTCTGCGCAAAAGCGCTGCCGCAGCCCATAGTGAAGACTGCAAGGCCTGCGAATTTCGCCGCTAACCCATCGCCCAACCTCATGGGCGCGCGCCGACCACGCACTGCGCCAGCCCGGCCAGCAATACATCCTTGGGCATGTCGCGGCCGATGAACACCATCTTCGAATCGCGCTTCTCGCCCGGCTTCCAGGCCGTGCCCAGGTCGCTGCCCATCAGCATGTGCACACCCTGGATGACGACGCGCCGGTCCTGGCCCTTGACGCTGAGCACGCCCTTGTAGCGCAGCAGTTTGGCACCGTAGACCTGGATCACGCCGTTGAGGAAGTCTTCGGTGCGGTCCAGGTCCAGAGGCTTTTCGGCGCGAAAAACGAACGAGGTGACGTCATCGTCATGCTCGTGGCTGACATCGGTCAGAAATTCCGGCTCGATCTCGAGAATGGCATTCAGATTGAAGCCGCGGATGTCCAGCAGGTCGTCGATGCTCGCCACGCCGTGGCGCGCCTCGGCCACCTTGGCGCGCGGGTTCATCTGCACCACACGCTGCTTCAGTGCCTGGACGGCCTGCGCGTCGACGAGGTCGGTCTTTGTGATGAGAATTCGGTCGGCGAAACCCACCTGTTCTTGCGCTTCGTGATGTTCGTCGAACTGCGCGTCAGCATGTACGGCGTCGACCATGGTGACGATGGCATCCAGCAGATACTGCTGGCCGATGTCGTCGTCGACGAAGAAGGTCTGCGCCACCGGCGCCGGGTCGGCCAGGCCGGTGGTCTCGATCACCACGCGGTCGAAGTGCAGTTGCCCGGCCGCCTTCTTGGCATGCAGTTCGCCCAGAATGCGCACCAGGTCGCCGCGCACGGTGCAGCAGATGCAGCCGTTGTTCATCTCGATGATCTGCTCGTCGCGGTCTTGCACCAGCAGTTCGTTGTCGATGCCGGCTTCGCCGAATTCGTTCTCGATGACAGCAATGCGGTGACCGTGTTGCTCTTGCAGGATGCGGTTGAGCAGCGTGGTCTTGCCGCTGCCGAGAAAGCCGGTGAGGATGGTGACGGGAATCTGGCTCATGGTGGGGTCTTCAGCTTGTCCAGGTTGATGGGGCTCAGGCCACGGCGGTCTGGGCTTGTTCGAACCAAGCCAGCACGCTGCGCGCGTGGGCTTGGCCATAAAGCGACGCAAAGCGGCGTGCCTCGTCGTTGGCCGGGTCGCGCAGCACTGACAGCCGTGCCCCGATGAAGATCGGCTCCAGCGGGATGCCGCACTCCACCTCGATGCAGTGACGCCACTGCGCGTAGGTTTGTGGGATGACGGGGGTTTTCATGCTGCGATGTGCCAGGCCTTGACCGGCGTGTCATTCAGCGGCGAACGGTCGCCGGTGGGCGATGTGACCGAGCCGGAGGTCGAGCTGCCGACGAGGCGGCCGCTGTTGTTGATGCCGCTCAGGGAGGAGCGATCGCCGTTGCTCAGCGGCGCTGTCCCCGCGAATGCTCCGCCCGCATGGACGAACCCCCGGTACTGGTTGCTTGTCGAACCGATCCCGGCGATGGTTCCCGCGTTGTTGATGGCTGTGCCGGGTCGACAAAGCGAGCGGTAAGAAGAGCGCGGTGATGACTCGCTTTGGACGGCATTGCTTGGAGGACATCGGCGCTTTCTCACCCGGCTTCATGATTGTTTTTACTGAGTAGGCAGGGCTAAAAAGATCGACAAGCTCCCCATCGCTGCCGCCTCGGTGCTTAGCCGGCTGGGGTCTGCGGACGGAGATGGCACCACTGCGCGCAACGTGCTCAACCCCGAGTGAGGCACCCGCACAGTGACCACGCCTTCGTGGTCGGCCACATCGGCTTTTGCACTGCGGCCTGCGGCGTTTTCGACCCACACGTAAGCGCCAGCTGCCGGCTGGCCATTCAGAAAAATGCGTACCGTTGCCGACCCACCGGCGTGTGTTGGCAAGCCATTCGCCAAGGGTGTGATCTGCAAACCGCTGCCCGCTGAAGGGGTTGTCCGGTTGAAGCCAGGTTGCATCGATGGTGTGGCAGCAGCCCACACCGGCAGCCAAGCCCCGCCGACCAGCATCGCCATGACCCGCAAGTTCAAGTTCTTTTTGCTGATTCGCATGTTGCTGGCTTCGTGCGTTGGTATTGGGTTCATACCGTTGCTGCCTCACCTATGCGCTGCCACCGTGGGAACGGGTCCGGCAGCCCGGCCCAGCCCTTCAAGCCGCGCTCGCCCTTGCGCGATTCGGTGTGGTTCAGGTGCATGGCCTTCCAGGCTTGCTCGACGGCGGCGCGGTCCATATCGCGGCCGATGAACACGACTTCGTTGAGTCGGTCGCCATAGGGCTCTTTCCAGCGTGCGTCGATGTTCTGCCGCTCGGGCGTGCCTTTGGCTGGCCAACGCTCGCGCGGCGCGGCGCCCCACCAGCGGCCCACCGGCTCGTGCTGGGCGGTGTTGCCTGCGCGCGAGTAGTTCACCACCCAGTCGGGCCGGCTGGCCAGCCAGACATAGCCCTTGGCGCGGATCAGCCCGGGCAGCGGCAAGTCCATGAAGGTGGAAAAGCGCCAGGGATGCAGCGGCAGATGGCTTCTGAGGACGAAGCTGCTGATGCCGTAGGCCTCAGTCTCGGGCGTGTGCTTGCCTTCGAGTTCACGCGCCCAGCCAGGCATGGCGCTGGCGCGTTCCAGGTTGAACAGGCCGGTGCCCAGCACAGCCTTCAGTGGCACCCGGCCGTGGTCGGCGAACACCACCTGCGCCGTCGGGTTCAGCGCCTTGACGACCGCCGTTACTTCGTCGCGCCGCGCGGCGTCCACCTTGTCGATCTTGTTGACCACCACCACGTCGGCAAACTCGATCTGCTCGGTCAGCAACGCGGCCAGACTGCGGTTGTCTTCGTCGCCGGCCACTTCGCCACGCTGGCTGAGCAGGTCGGTGCTGCTGTAATCAGTCAGCAGGTTGTAGGCGTCCACCACCGTCACCATGGTGTCGATGCGTGACATGTCGTTCAGCGATTCGCCTTCCTCGCTCCTGAAGTCGAAGGTGGCGGCCACGGGCAGCGGCTCGCCAATGCCGGTGGATTCGATCAGCAAGTAGTCGAACCGCCCTTCTGCAGCCAGGCGCTTGACCTCCAGCAGCAGGTCTTCGCGCAAAGTGCAGCAGATGCAGCCGTTGCTCATTTCCACCAGCTTTTCGTCGGTTCGCGACAGCGCCGCCCCGGCTGCGTCAGCGCTGCGCTCGATCACCTGCGCGTCGATGTTCACATCGCTCATGTCGTTGACGATCACCGCGACTCGCAGGCCTTCGCGGTTGGCCAGGATGTGGTTAAGCAGCGTGGTCTTGCCTGCGCCAAGGAAGCCGGACAGGACAGTGACGGGCAATCGTGATGGGCGCATGTCGGTGGGGCTTCGTGCAAGTGGTCG
>JBBSCV010000342.1:0-4508 GCA_038249925.1 Burkholderiales bacterium | reverse complement strand
TGTCCTGGCGCTTGAGCCACCCGACCAGCGGGCTGTCGCCATGGTCCAGCCGCTTCATCGTCGGCAGCAGGTAGTAGCACATCACCGGCGTCACGGTCATCGAAACGAACATCGACGCCGCGATCGACACGATGTAGGCAATGCCCAGCGGCGTGAACAGCCGCCCTTCGATGCCCGGCAAGGCGAACAGCGGCACGAAGACCAGCACCACGATGACGGTGGCGTAGACGATGCCCGAGCGCACCTCGACGCTGGCGCTGCGCACCACCTCCAGCACCGACAGCGGGTTGCCGGCAGCGCGGTTCTGCTTCAGCCGCCGCAGGATGTTCTCGACGTCGACCACCGCGTCGTCGACCAGCTCGCCGATGGCAATGGCCAGCCCACCCAGCGTCATCACGTTGATCGACTGCCCCAGCCACTGGAACACGACTGCCGTGACCGCCAGCGACAGCGGAATCGCCACCAGCGAGATCACCGTCGTTCGCACCGACAGCAGAAAGGCGAACAGCACGATGGCGACCATGATGGCGCCATCGCGCAGCGCCTCGGCCACGTTGCCGGTGGAAGCCTTGATGAAGTCGGCCTGGCGGAACAGCACGCGCGGTTCGGCCAAGCCAGCTGGCAGACCCTGCTTCAGCTCGGACAGCGCAGCCTCGATCTGCGCGGTGAGCTTGACCGTGTCGGCAGCAGGCTGCTTCTGCACGCTGATCACCACCGCAGGCAGGCCGTTGTAGCCCGCGTCGCCGCGCTTCAGGCCGGCGGCGAAAGACACGGTGGCCACCTGCTCCAGCAGCAGCGCACGGCCGTCCTTCCAGCCCACGGCGATGCCCGCCAAGTCTTCGACGCGATTGGTACGGCCCAGGTGCCGGATCAGGTACTCACGGCTGTTCAGGTCGATGAAGCCACCGCCGGCGTTGCTGGCGTAGCCCTGCAAGGCCTGCTCGACCTGGCTCAAAGAGACGCCGAACTGCGCCATGCGCGCGGTGTCAGGCGCCACGCGCAGCGTGCGCACCTCGCCGCCGATGGGAATGACCTGCGCCACGCCGGGTATCGACAGCAGCCGTGGCCGCAACACGAAGTCGGCGTACTCGCGGGCTTGCATTGGCGTGGCCGCAGGCGTTTTGCCGTCACTCGGCACCAGCGGTAGCGCCACCAGCATCACCTCGCCCATGATGGACGAGACCGGGCCCATCACTGGCGTGATGTCGCCCGGCATCTGCGTGCGAACGAGTGCCAGCCTCTCGGCCACCAACTGGCGATTGCGGTAGATGTCGGTGCCCCAGTCGAACTCGGCATAGACGAGCGACAGGCCCACGCCGGACGTCGAGCGCACGCGGGTCACGCCCGGCATGCCGTTCAACGCGGTTTCCAGCGGGAAGGTGACCAGCTGCTCGACTTCTTCCGGGGCCATGCCGCCGGCCTCGGTCAGCACGGTGATCAGCGGCTTGTTGAGGTCAGGGAAGACATCGACCGGCGTGCGCCAGGCCGTCACCGCGCCGTAGACCATCAACAGCGCAGCCACGGCCAGCACGAACAGGCGGTTGTGAAGGCTGGTACGAACGATCCAATTGAACATGAGTTGCGCTCCCGTTCAACGAATTTGCGCGATCAGCGGAGCGCCCTGGACCACGACGCGGTTGTCCGCGCTCAGCCCTTGCGTCACCACCACCGTGCTGGCGTCAAGCGGCCGGAATTGCACCGGTTGCGGAATGAAGCGTTCGGCGCCCGACTTGATCCAGACGATGGGCTCGTTCGACGGGTTGCGCACCACGGCCTGCGCCGGCAGCACCACGCCCTTGATGCGCTCTTTCGACTGCGCCACCACGGTGACCGGTTGGCCGATGGCGATGGGCAAGGCGGTTCCTGCCTTCACCGCGGTCACAGCAAAGGAAAGCGGCAGGACGCCATCACGCAAAGAACGCGACACGCCCAGCAGGCGCAGCGAGACCTCGGGCATGCCCTGCAAAGATGCCCCAGCAACACTGGCGGCCACCTTGGCGTCGGCGGTGGTGGCTTCTACCAGCACGCGCGCCGGATCGACCACCTCGAACAACACATCACGCGGCTCGACGACCTGGCCGACGATCAGGTCGGCCCGGGCGATGACGCCGCTGACCGGCGCGGTCAGCGCTTCGCGCGCCACCAGACTGTTGCTGATGCTGCGCTCGCGCTCGGTCAGGCTCGCGGCCTCGGTGCGTGCTGCATCGATCTCCTTGCGAGGCACCGTGCCCTCCAGGCCGTCGAGGCGCTGCACGCGCTGCTCGGCCAGTTGCCGCTGCGCACGCAGTTCGGCCAACTGCGCCTGCTGCGCGCCCTTTGAAAATGGCTCGGCTTGATAGCGCACATAAGCCAGCACATCGCCTCGCCTGACCGCCTGTCCGGCGACGGGCAAGCCTCTGGGCCCCGGCTCGATGCGCCCGCCGTACACGGCTTGCACGCGACCGCTGGCGTTCGGGTCCATGACCACCCGGCCAGGCATCTCGACCGTGGCTGCGGCTTCGGTTTGCGCTGACATCACCGTGCGGATGGCCATGCGCCGCTGTGCCATCTTGGGCACGTTGACGCTGCCATCGGGCAGGCGAGCCAGGCCGGATGGGTTGGTCGACGCGCCGGGCGCGTCCAGATGCTCGCCATCGGGGCCGTGCGCGCCGGGGCCGGCATGCGCTGGGGCCAGAGCGAGCAGGCCTGCGGTCAGCGCTATCGCGTTGATGAGGGCCCGCACATCCCGTCGGTTTAGCTGAAAGCTCGTCATCACAGGCCCCCTTGCAGCTTGCCGGTCACGCGCCGGCGTTGTCGCCACCACGCGATGCCGCCCAACAGACCCAGGGCAGCGACACCGGCGCCGATCCAGGCAGCGCGTTCCATTTCGTGATGGTGGTCGTCGCCATGGTCGTCGCCACCGTGGGCATGGCCGTGGGCGTCGTTTGCGGCAGAGTTGTTGCTGGCGGGACGGCCACTGGCGGCGTTCACCAGCGTGCCGTCAAGCAGGTCGCTGTCCTGGCCCACCAGCAGGGTGAAGACCAGACCATGTTCGCCGGGAGAGGCCAGTGTCTTCAGCAGGGCCGCGTCGGTAACGACATAGTCGCCCTGCTCTGCGCGAAAGGCGGCCACGGCCTTGAGCGCGCCGCTTTCGACTTCCAGCTTCGCGCCGAGCACGGGTTCAGTCGATTCGTAGCGATCGATCAGGATGACCAGCTCACCGGCACGCAGTTCCGCGACCAGCTCGAAGGCCTCTGACTTGGCCTCGACGCGCGGCAGGGCCGACGTGGCGCGCATCGTGGTCGGGCCGTCGAGATGCTCGCCATTCGGGCCATGGGCACCGGGGGCTGCCAAGGCGGGCGGGTTGGCGAGCAGCAACGTCAAAGCGGCTGCGGCCAGAAGATGCCGCGGTGCGCAGCGGTTGTCGAAAGCGTTCATGGCAGGAGTCCAAGGGTTTGTTGGAGGTGGGCGCGGGCCAGGCCCAGCGCAGCGTTCTGGCGGGCAGCGGCGCTGTCGGCATGCGCCGCGTCGGCAAGCGCGCGCAGCAGGTCGGGCAGCGGCGTTTCGCCGGCACGGAAGGACTTCTCGATCAGGGTGGCGCGTTCACGCAGCAGACGGGCACGGGACGTTTCGGCATCGAGTTGCGCCTGTGCCGAACGCTGGGCGTCGCGTGCGTCGGCTTGGTCGCTGTTCAGGCGTTCACGCAGACGTTCTTCTGTGGCTTGCGCAACGTCCAGCTCGGCCAGTGCAGCGGCTTCCAGGGGCCGGTTTCGGTCGTCGGTGCCGAAGGGCAGGCGCAGGCCGACGACCATGCTGCCTTGTGCGGCTTCTGCCCGGCCGGGGACATCGCGCCTGTAGCCGACCGTCAGTTCGGGCGCATCCCGGCGCGACAGCCGCATCTCATCCACGCGCTTACGCGCCAGTTCGGTGGTGATGCTGGCGAGTCGCTGCTCCGGGTGGGGTGCCGCGGTGTCACTCGTCGTAGCGGGCACTGCTTCGACGCTGCCGGCTGCAGTCACCTCGGGCAACGTCGTCAGCCCTGTCAGCAAGGTCCAGCGCGCACGCGCCGCCTGCAGGCGCTGGCGCACGTCGGACTGCAACGCGGACGCTGCCAGTTGCTCGGCCCGGGCGGCCAAAGCGTCCGCACGCGCCAGATCGCCAGCACGCACGCGGCGTTCGACATCGTCGGCGAGTTGAACCAGCGCCTGGGTCTGGCCGTCGGCCTGGGCGACCTCGGCCTGCACGGCGGCCCATTGCCACGCTGCTGCGCGCAGCTCACCAGCCAACTGCAAACGGGCCACCTGCCCGGCTGCCCCTGCCCGCGCCGCCGCAGCGTCTGCACTGCTGTAGCGCGCGGCACGCTGCCCGGGCAACCACAGGGGAACAGCCACGCCGATTTCGATCTCGCGCTGGCCGGTGTTGTTCTGCAGCCGGTCGTTGCGGTGGCTCACCTCCAGCGACGGCGGCGCCGCCCAAAGGCTGGTTGCGGCGCTGCGGTCTGCCTCGGCGCGGCGGCGCTGGCCATCGCT
>JBBSCV010000341.1:0-4513 GCA_038249925.1 Burkholderiales bacterium | reverse complement strand
GGCAGACTGGCCAACGGCAAAGCCGACGCCGACACCTGCGCGTGTGGCACGCATCAACGGCGTGGCTTTGAACCTAGAAGCCGAAGCCCTGGCGCCAGAAGCTTTGCGCCAACGCGCGTACACCGAACTTCTGCGGCAGGCCGCAGTGCGCGACGGCTTGCTCGATGCGGAAGATGCCGCGGCCGTTGACGGTGTCCTCAGCGAAGCTGCTTCACAGGCCATCGACGCCTGGCTGGAGGCCGAAATCCAACTGCCTGAACCGTCGGAAGATGCCTGCCGTCGCCATCACGCCGCGCACCCGGCACGCTACCGCACCGGGGAACAGGTGCAAGTGCGCCACATCGTTTTCGCAGTGATGCCAGGCACCGACGTCGTGGCACTGCGCAACCGTGCCGAGACTTGCCTGCTCGACGTGCGCTGCCACGATGGCACGGCCAGCGACGGTTTCGGCCGCTCGGCCCGTGAGTTGTCCAATTGCCCCAGCGGCCAACAAGGCGGTGAGTTGGGCTGGTTGAAGCCCGATGATTGCGCCCCGGAATTTGCGCGCGAACTCTTCGGTCACGTCGAGGTGGGGGTGCTGCCGCGCCTGGTGCACAGCCGCTTTGGCCTGCATGTGGTGGAGGTGCTGAAGCGCGAAGGTGGCGCGCCGCAGAGCTTCGAGGCGGTGCGCGGCGCGGTGGCGATGGCGCTGCACCAGCAGGCGTGGGTCACGGCCTTGCGGCAATGCATGCAGTTGCTGGCCGGGCAGGCGACGGTCGAGGGCATCGACCTCGACGCGGCCAACACGCCGTTGGTGCAGTAGGCCGCCGCTGCGCCCGCCGTGGCTGACGAACTGCTGCAGCGCCTAAGGCGCTTTCATGACGACTACTTTCCGGCCGTGGAAGGGCAGTTTCGCAGCCTGGTGAAGGAAGGCCAGCACCCGAACATCCTGTTCATCGGCTGTTCTGATTCGCGCCTGGTGCCCTACCAGCTGACGGGCACCGGGCCGGGCGAGGTCTTCATGATCCGCAACGTCGGCGCCTTCGTGCCGCCGCACGGTGGCTATATCGATACGCCATCGACGCTGGCCGATTCAGGCCACAAGCCTGAGGCGGCACAGCGTTGGGTGGGCTACCACGGCACGGCAGCGGCCATCGAGTACGCGGTGCTGGTGCTGGGGGTCGAACGCATCGTGGTCTGCGGTCACAGCCACTGCGGCGGCATCCGCGCGCTGTATGAAGAGCCACCCCCGCAAGCCGTGCATCTGAGCGCCTGGCTCGAACTCGGGCGCGAGGCGGTGTTGCCGGTGCAGGTGACGCCGGAAGCGCTGAAGCGCACTGAACAGCGCTCGGTGGTGCTGCAGCTTGAACGCCTGATGGGCTATCCGATGGTGCGTGAGCGGGTGGAGGCAGGCCGCCTGGCGCTGCATGGCTGGCACTATGTGATCGAGGACGGTGAAGTCCACGTTTTCGACGTGCGCCGCGGCAGCTTCGTGCCGGCCTCGCAAGCCGAGCACAGCGGCACCGGGGCGTTCGACCACGCGCCCGTTCAAGACGGCAGCGGCGCTTTCTAGCCGAACTGCACCGGCCTGCCTCGCGCATCGAAGGGGATGAAGCCGCCCATGCGGCCGGACTTGATCGAGTCGACCATGCGCTGCAACGGCGCCTCGGCCTGTTGGCTGGTAGGGCTGGCGCCGCCCGACCCGGGCAGCGCGGCAACGAACACCATGTCCCACGCTTGCTCGAACTGCTTGGACTCTTCAAGCAGCGCATCGAACGACGCCAGTTCGCCCGGCAGCTTGTCAACGCACATCAGTGGCGTCAAGGTGCCACCCTGGCCGGCTTCGAAGCGCGCTTTCTGTTCGGCCGTGGCATCGGCGTCGACACCGGCAGCGGCAAAAACGAACAGCAGGCGCTGTGGTTCGGCCTGTTCCGTGGCAGAGCGCAACAGGTCGTCGAAAGTCTCGATGCTCATGGGCGGCTTTCAGAAGACTGGGTGTGCAGCAAAACGGTGACCAGCAGAGACGCGTCGGTAACGGCATTCACCGCGTGGGGCTCGCCGCCGCTCAGCATGACCAATTGGCCCGCGCGGAGATTGCAACTGCGTGAGGGCGTCGTCACGGTGGCTTCGCCCTCCAGACAGTGGATGGTGATCGCGCCCTGCACGCTGTGCTGTGGCATCCCGTTCCCGGCGCGAAAAATCAGCCGCATCAATTGCAATGCGGGCGTCTTCAAGAGGCTGGTTGTCACCGCATCCTGAAGGCCAGCGTCGAGGGGCCGGACGTCGATGACGTCGAGGGGTTGGGCGTGCGGTAAAGCCATGGTGTCTCCTGAAGGTTGCCAAGGTGTGATGAGTTCGTGGGCAGAGGGTCGCGACCGCCGCCGAACCTCCGTCGCTGTGCCGATCGAAACGAAACACACCGCGCGTTCACCGCCGCGCAAGCCAAAGGCTTGGGCGAAGCAGGTTGTACGCAGCGCGTGGCCACTGGTCAGCATGGCCGCAAAGCCCATGCCATGGGCCGCCAGCAAGAGGTTCATCAACGCGGCTCCCATGGCGACGTAGCGTTCTGACTCCGGAACGCTGCCGTGCGACGGCTCGAGCAGCGCTACCGCCAACAGGAGTTCAGGCGCGCGAAATGCCTTCTCCCGCGACTGCGCCTGGGCGTCGCTCGATGCGGTGGGAAGCCGCTCGAGCAAGGCACGCACAAAAACGTCGGCCAAGGCCTCGCGCTGGGAGGCTGCAATGTGGATCAAACGCCAAGGGCGCAGCAACTCATGGTCGGGGGCGCAGCCCGCTGCCTCGACCATGTGTTGCAACTGCGCGGCGCTGGGCCCAGGCGCGACCAGGCGCTTGGGAGACACCGAGAAGCGCCCGGTGATGAGCGCATGGGCCAGCGCAGCAGTCTCGGCGTCGGGTGGCGCCGACGCCGGCACTTCGAGCGGCATCTCGAAACCGGCGTCAGGTGCGCTGCGGCCCGGGAATGGGGTGGTCATGGCGGTCTGGACATGGTGTAGACGATTGTCTCGCGTTGGCATGCGTGCAGGCTCTCAGCTCACTTGCCAGCGTGACGCTGATCTGGGCGCGGCGATCCGATCGCGGCGCGCATCGATTAAGCTGGTCGGTGCAGTGCCAAGGCGGCGCCTGCGGCGAGGAGCATCGTCGATGATGACCGGTCTGTTCGACCCCACTCGGCACGAGCCGCTGCAAGCCCCGCCATGGGACGAAGCCGCCGCCCGCAAAGCGATACAGCGCATTGCCGATTCAGCCTTGGCGGCCTACGAGCCCGACATGGGCTGGCGAGCGCATCCGCTCGACGACCCCGAGCCGCCGATCGACCGTTTTCACAACCTCTACTTCGGCTCAGGCGGGGCGATCTGGGCGCTGCAGCATCTTGAGGAGGGTGGGGCGATAGAGACGCTGCCGGACTTCACTTCCTTCGTATCCACGCTGCGCGAAGCCAACCGGCCGCTGATTGCCAAAAACCAGCAAGGCAGTGCGTCTTACCTGTTCGGTGACACGGGGCTCGACTTGCTGCACTGGACCCTGCAGCCCAACGAAGCAACGGGCCAGCGCCTTTTCGACGCCGTTCAAGGCAACTTGCACAACCCGGCGCGCGAAGCCCTGTGGGGCAACCCCGGCACGATGCTGGCCGCCATTCACATGGCCGAGGCCACTGGCGAGGCACGCTGGACCGCGCTGGTGCGAGAGGCAGCCGATGTGCTGCAGGCCGAAATGGAAATCGATGTCGACACCGGCACTTGGCTGTGGGTGCAGAACCTGTACGGACGCCCGCCAGTGCGCTATCTCGGCGCCGGCCATGGTTTTGCCGGCAATGTCTACCCGTTCTTGCGCGCGGCGACCCTGCTGCCGGCCGATCAGGTGGCGCTGGTGGCCGAGCGCGCGCTGAAGACGCTGCAGGCCACAGCGCAGCACGCCGACGGCGGCGCCAACTGGTTTCCCGGCATCAATCCCCAGCGCCCGGCCCATTGGTTGCCGTTGGTGCAGGATTGCCACGGCGCGCCCGGCATCGTCTGCCGGCTGGCCGCCGCACCGCGTACGCCCGAATGGGATGCACTGCTGCTGCAGGCCGGGGCGCTGACATGGCGCGCCGGACCGCTGAGCAAAGGCGCCGGCTTGTGCCACGGCACGGCCGGCAGCGGTTTTGCGATGCTCAAGCTGTGGCGACGCAGCGGCGAACCGGTTTGGCTCGACCGCGCGCGCGCGCTGGCGTTGCACGGCTGCGGGCAGGTCGAGCGGCACCGGATTGATCACGGCCAGGGCAGACACTCACTGTGGACCGGCGACCTGGGCCTGGCCTGCCTGCTGTGGAACTGCGTGGGCGGAAGCGATGCCTTCCCGATGCTCGACGTGTTCTAGAGCCTGCCCCGCGCCGCAGCAGGCCACATGGCTGGGCATGACGCGCGATATGCCCAGGATGCGGAGGTCGATCAGACACCGTTGCCGGCCAACGTCGGGCGGATGCACGGAGTGTGCGCATTGACGTGGCTGTCGCCGAGTCGTTGCCGCCGCCCCG
>JBBSCV010000340.1:0-4517 GCA_038249925.1 Burkholderiales bacterium | reverse complement strand
CCCACCAGCGGCTTGGTGTCCACGCCGCGCAGTTCTTCCTCACCCACCGAGAACGCCACCACCGGCACGTCGGCGGCCTTCAGGCCCTGGTTGCCCAGTTCCTTGTAGAAGGGCACGTTCGAGTCGCCGTTGATGGTGGAGACCACCGCCGTGCGCTTGCCTTCGGCGGCGAACTTCTTGATCTTGGCGATGATGCTCTGGTAGTCGGCGTGCCCGAAAGGGGTGTACTCCTCCAGGATGTCGGCGTCGGCGATGCCCTTGGTCTTCAGGAAGGCGCGCAGGATCTTGTTCGTGGTGCGCGGGTAGACGTAGTCGGTTCCCAGCAGCACGAAGCGCTTGGCGGCGCCGCCGTCCTTGCTCATCAGGTATTCGACAGCCGGAATGGCCTGCTGGTTGGGAGCCGCGCCCGTGTAGAAAACGTTCTTGCTGAGTTCTTCACCTTCGTATTGAACGGGGTAGAAAAGCAGCGAGTTGGTTTCCTCGAACACCGGCAACACCGACTTGCGCGACACGCTGGTCCAGCAGCCGAAGGTCACGGCGACCTTGTCCTGGCTGATCAGCTGCCTGGCCTTCTCGGCGAACAGCGGCCAGTTGGAGGCGGGGTCGACCACCACCGGCTCGAGCTTCTTGCCGAGCACGCCGCCTTTGGCATTGATCTCTTCGATGGCCATCAGCACGGTGTCCTTCAGCACCGTCTCCGAAATGGCCATCGTGCCCGACAGAGAGTGCAGCACACCCACCTTGATGGTGCCCTGCGCGAAGACCGGCAGGGTCAGCAGACCCGCCAGGGCCAGTGCAGCGCTTGAAGTCTTGAGCGCGTGGCGACGATTCATGAAAACCTCCAGTGTGTGTGCCCCGGGACTGGGCGTCAGGAAATCCCTCGCGACTGACAGTGCAAGGCCTGTGCCATGCGATCGCACGCACGGTGGCGGCTGCTCGCATCGATGGTCTTGCCATGGAACACGCCAGCGCCTGGCTGCCCGCATGCGCACCGACCCTGCGCAGTCTCAAGTGGCGCCAACGGTGCGCGATGCTCTGAAACAGGGCGCCGGTGGACGGCCCTGCGCCGACGGCACCAACAGGGTGACAAGTCGGCTTTCTTGCCTTGGCATCGCTCTTGCTGCCGCCAACCCAGGGCCGTGGCAACATGACGCGACAGGCCATGCCCTTCGCCGAGCCGAAGAGTCACGAAGAGTCACGAAGAGTCCCGATGGAACTGACGCCGCGAGAAAAAGACAAGCTGCTCATCTTCACAGCAGCGCTGCTGGCCGAACGCCGCAAGGCACGCGGCCTGAAGCTGAACGTGCCCGAGTCGATTGCGCTGATCAGCGCCGCCATCATGGAAGGCGCGCGTGACGGCCGGACGGTGGCGCAGTTGATGAGCGAAGGCAAGACCGTGCTCTCACGCGCCGACGTGATGGAAGGCGTGCCGGAGATGGTGCCCGAGATCCAGATCGAAGCGACTTTCCCCGATGGCACCAAGCTGGTGACCGTGCACCAACCCATCACATGACGCCCGTGCTTCGCGCTGTCTGCAGCGCCCGCCCCGGCCTGCCACTGATTTCGCACCCCGGAGTTCCAATGTCCCGCTGCCTGCCTGCCACCGTTCTTCATCGCCTTCTTCATCGCTGTCTCAATCGTCGCCTGCCTGCGGCCCGCCTTTTGCTGCCTGCCATCCTGCTGATGCCGGCCTGGGCCGCAGCGCACGGCAGCGCCGATGCCGGGGCGCACCACGGCTTCGTCGCGGGCTTTCTGCACCCGTTCACCGGGCTCGACCACCTGCTCGCGATGCTGGCGGTCGGGCTGTGGGCTGCGCAGGCGCCGCGTCGCATCTGGGTGGCGCCGGTGGCCTTCGCGAACCTGATGCTGGTGGGGGCGCTGACCCAGTGGCCTGCGACCCTGTCGGTGCTGATCGAGCCCCTGGTCGCGGCCTCGGTGCTGGTGCTGGGCTTGCTGCTGCTGCGTCGCGTGCGCTGGCCGGCGCTGGCCATGGCCGCGTTGGCCGGCGGCTTCGCGCTGTTCCACGGTGCGGCGCATGCCGCCGAACTCTCGGGCGGGGCTGCGCTGGCCGGCATGCTGTGCGGCACGCTGCTGCTGCAGGCCGCCGGTCTGGCCATCGGCCGCTGGACGCATGTGCAGCAGGCTCCCTGGGCGATGCGCGCGATGCAGGCCACAGGGGGCGCTGTGGCCTCGGTCGGGGCGCTGCTGGTGGTGGCCGGCTGGGTCTGAAGAAGAAACCCGCAGGAAGGACCCTTGATGATCCCAGGCGAAATGTTCACCGACGGGCCTGAGCACGTCATCAACCCCGGTCGGCGCGCCTTGAGCGTGGTGGTCGAGAACCGCGGCGACCGCCCCATCCAGGTCGGTTCGCACTACCACTTCGCCGAAACCAACCCGGCGCTGGCTTTCGACCGCGGTGCAGCGCGCGGCATGCGTCTGAACATCGCCTCGGGCACCGCCGTGCGTTTCGAGCCCGGGCAGCAGCGCACGGTGGAGCTGTGCGACTTTGCGGGCGCCCGCGAAGTCTGGGGATTTCGCGGCGACGTGCAAGGCAAGCTCTGATGGCCACCCTGGGACGGCGTGCCTATGCCGAGATGTTCGGCCCCACGGTGGGTGACCGCATCCGCCTGGCCGATACCGAACTCTTCGCCGAAGTCGAGCAGGACCTGACGTTGCGCGCCGGGGGCTACGGCGAAGAGGTGAAGTTCGGCGGCGGCAAGACCATCCGCGACGGCATGGGGCAGAGCCAGCGACCGAACGGCCCGGGCGCGATGGACGCGATGGACTGCGTCATCACCAACGCGTTGATCATCGACCACACCGGCATCCTGAAAGCCGACATCGGGCTTCGCGGCCAGCGCATCGCCGCCATCGGCAAGGCCGGCAACCCCGACGTGCAGCCGGGTGTGGACATCGTCATCGGCCCGGGCACCGAAATCATTGCCGGTGAAGGCCTGATCGTCACCGCCGGCGGCATCGACAGCCACATCCACTTCATCTGTCCGCAGCAGATCGAAGAGGCGCTGATGAGCGGCGTCACCACCATGCTCGGCGGCGGCACCGGCCCGGCCACAGGCACTTTCGCCACCACCTGCACGCCCGGGCCAGAGAACATCGCGCGCATGCTGCTGGCGGCCGAGGCCTTCCCGATGAACCTGGGCTTTCTCGGCAAAGGCAACGCCAGCCGCCCCGAGGCACTGCGCCAGCAGATCGAAGCCGGTGCCATCGGGATGAAGCTGCACGAGGACTGGGGCACGACGCCGGCAGCCATCGACTGCTGCCTGTCGGTGGCCGAAGAAACCGATACGCAGGTGTCGATCCACAGCGACACGCTCAACGAATCAGGCTTCGTCGAAGACACCATTGCCGCCACGAAGGGCCGCACGCTGTGCGCCTTCCACACCGAAGGCGCCGGCGGCGGCCACGCGCCCGACATCCTTCGCGTGGTGGGTGAGGCCAACTTCCTGCCCAGCAGCACCAACCCCACCATGCCCTACACCGTCAACACGGTGGACGAGCACCTGGACATGCTGATGGTGTGCCACCACCTCGACGCCGGCATCGCCGAAGACCTGGCCTTCGCCGAAAGCCGCATCCGCCGCGAGACCATCGCTGCCGAGGACGTGCTGCACGACCTGGGCGCCATCAGCATGATGAGCAGCGACAGCCAGGCCATGGGCCGCGTCGGCGAGGTCATCATCCGCACCTGGCAGACGGCGCACAAGATGAAGCTGCAGCGCGGCGCGCTGGCGGGCGACAGCGAGCGCAACGACAACCAGCGCATCAAGCGCTACATCGCCAAGTACACCATCAACCCCGCGCTGGCCAACGGCGTGGCGCACGAACTGGGCAGCCTGGAAGTCGGCAAGTGGGCCGACCTGGTGTTCTGGAAGCCGGCCTTCTTCGGCGTCAAGCCGAGCCTCATCCTGAAGGGCGGCTTCATCGCTGCCGCTGCGATGGGCGACCCCAACGCCAGCATCCCGACGCCGCAACCGGTGCACTACCGGCCGATGTTCGGCAGCTTCGGCGGCGCGCTGTCGCGCGGCTCGCTCACCTTCATGAGCCAGGCGGCCGTAAAGCGGGGCCTGGCGACTGAACTCGGGCTGAAGAAGGCCATCTCTGCGGTGCGCAGCAACCGCAGCGTAAAGAAGGCCGACATGCGCCTGAACCACTACACGCCGGTGATGGAAGTCGACGCGCAGACCTACACCGTGCGTGCCGACGGCCTGTTGCTCACCTGCGAGCCGGCCACCGTGCTGCCGATGGCGCAGCGCTACTTCCTGTTCTGAAGTGGGCGCTGCGCCCACCCCGGCCAAAGCGACACTCCTGCCATGCTGACCGTCAACAAGCTCATCCCCCAGGGCCGCGGCCTGGCCCCTGTGCTGGTCAAGCGTGCTGTCACCGTCGAGCTCGACTGGGACGTTCGCCTGAAGAGCCGTTTCCACGCCACCGACTCTGCCGGCCGCACGCTGGGCGTCTTTCTGCCGCGCGGCACCGCCGTGCGGGGTGGTGACGTG
>JBBSCV010000339.1:0-4532 GCA_038249925.1 Burkholderiales bacterium | reverse complement strand
GGTTGAAGCCCGGCGTGTGCAGGTCGGCCGCCTGCTTGGCCTGCAGCAGCTTGGGGTAGATGGCCTTGGGCGCCACCAGGTAACCGAGGCGCAGGCCCGGCGCCAGCACCTTCGAGAACGATCCCAGGTAGATGGCGCCGCCGCCCTCACCCACGCCCGCGCGTGCGCTCAGTGGCGGCGGCGGCGGCTCGTCGAACCACAGGTCGCCGTAGGGGTTGTCTTCGACGATGGGCAGGCCGACGTCGACCGCGGCGTCCACCAGCGCCTCGCGACGTGCGGCGCTGACGCAGCGGCCGCTCGGGTTCTGGAAGTTGGGCAGCAGGTAGACGAAGCGTGCCCCGCGCGCGGCACGCACGGCGTCGGGCAGCGGGCCTTCGTCGTCGCCCGCCAGCGCGGTGAATTCGGGCTCGTACGGCGCGAAGGCCTGCAAGGCACCGAGGTAGGTGGGCGACTCCACCGCCACCGCGCTGCCGGGGTCGATGAGCACCTTGCCCACCAGATCGAGCCCCTGCTGCGAACCCGAGGTGATGAGCACCTGGCTCGCGTCGCACTGCAGGCCTTGTGTGCCCAGTTCGGCCGCCACCCATTCCCGCAGCGGGCCCAGGCCTTCGCTGGCGGCGTACTGCAGCGCTTCGCGCGGCTGTTCGCGCAGCACCCGCTCGGTGGCCACACGCATGGCTTCTACCGGAAAGGTGTCGGCCGAAGGCAGGCCGCCGGCCAGCGAAATGATGCCCGGCCGTTCAGTGACCTTCAGGATTTCGCGGATGGTGGACGGGTTCAGCCGGTCGGCGCGGCGCGCCAGTTGCCATGCGGTCATGGGGTGCTTTCGAAGATGCAGTGAAGAAGGTTAACGCGCCGTTCCGACTGGCAGGCGCCGGCCGATGAAAACCACGGCCATCACCGCAAGGGCAAAGAACAGCGTCACGGGTTTCAGCTCTTCGCCCAGCACCGGCACCGCAAACAACAGCGCCAGAAAGGGCTGCAGCAGTTGCACCTGGCTGACGCGCACCACGCCGCCCAGCGCCAGACCGCGGTACCAGGCGAAGAAGCCCAGCCACATCGAAAACACGCTGACATAGGCAAAGCCGCCCCAGGCTGCTGCGCTGGCGGCCTGGGTGGGCCACAGCCACAACGCCGCCGGCAGCGTAAGGGGTAGCGACGCCACGAGAATCCAGCCGATGACGTGTTCAGCCGGCATCACTGCGGCAGCGCGCGCGCCGGCCACATAGGCCACGGCCGTGGAGAGCACCGCGCACAGCAGCAGACCGTCGGCGAACGAGAGCCGGCCGCTGCCCTGCCAGGCGGCGAAACCCAGCACCAGCCCGCAACCCGTCAGCGCACAGGCCCAGAAGCCGGCCGATGGCCGCTGGCGCAGGAACAGCGCCGCCACCACCGCGGTGGCCAGCGGCAGCACGCCGGTCACCACGGCGGCATGCATGGCGTCCACCTGGCGCAACGCCAGCGCCAGGAAGAGCGGAAAGCCCACCACCGTGCCCGCCCCGCTGACGGCCAGCGTGGCCCACAGGTGCCGCGGCGGCCGTGGCGCACGCACGACCCAGAGGTAGACGAGGCTCAGCAGCCCGGCCACCGCCGCGCGCCCGGCGGTGACGAAGGCCGGCGGCAACTGCGGGTCGGCGTTGTCGCCCACGGCCAGGCGTGTCATGGGCAGGGTCATCGCGAAGATCACCACGCCCAGCGCACCGAGCAGATAGCCACGGCGCGCGTCGCTTGCCGAAGGTGGTGCAACCAGGGTGGCCGTGGCAACGTCTGTCATGGCGCCAGTCTAGGCGCCAGCGGATCGCGCCTTTGGCGGTTGTCACGGCGAAGGCGCGGGTGCACTCGCGGGTGAGGGCGCGGTGGAAGGCGCGAGTGACGGCGCGGGTGACGGCGACACCGGTGTTGCAAAGCAGCGCACATCAGGACACAGTTGAAACACCACTTCGGGTCGGTGCGTGCACTTTGCCGCTTCCAATCAGAATGTGAACGAGCCCGCCCCGAAACCCATGTTCCAGACCACCCAGCCGCACAGCGGCCCACCGCAACGCCGTGTGGGCGACTTGCAGCGCGTTGCCGCGCGCCGAAGTACACGCAAAGACAGCGACGCGGGCACCACCCACCTGGCCTCGCTGAACCCTTCGCTGCTGCAAGACCTGCAGCGGTTTGCCGCCGACCACCGGCCCGGCGACGGCCTGGACTTGCTGGAGGTGCTGGCTGCCTCGCTGCGACACAACAGCGCATTGCGGCTGCACCTGCAAGACGACACCCGCATGCTGGAGATGACGGTGCTGCCGGCCAGCCGACAGGTGCGCTGCCACCTGGCCACGCCGCCCTGGTTGACGTTGGGGCTGCTGACGTTGCGTGTGCTGCGCGTCGCCTCGCTGGCCAACGACGGCAGCGAGGCCGCTGCCGCCCACAGCGAAGCCGCCGGCACGTCCTACGACCTGGGGCCGCTGCTGTGGCACATGGCGCTGCACGGCGCGCGCGGCGAATTGCTGCCAGAGATCGCCGGCGTGGCCACCTACCGCGTCACACCCGGCGCCAGCCTCGATGTGGCCGAGCCCGTGGGCGCACTGGCCGAAGCGGTGCAGCGCCTGCAAGGGCAGACGACACCGCTGCGCGAAGTGGCCGGCTGGCCCGGCTTCGACCGCGACCGCGCGACGCGGCTGCTGAACGCGCTGTACCTGCAGTCGGCGCTGATCGTCACGCGCTCGCACCCGGGCGCGCTGAGCGGACTCTAGGCAGTCAGGCGGTCAGGCCGCGTTCGGCTTCAGCGCGCGCCCAGCACTTCCCAGCGTTCCAGCGCAGCCAGCAGTTCGGTCTCTATGACGTCGTGCCGCGCCTGCAGCGCGGGCACACGCTGCGGTTCCTTGGTGTAGATGTCGGCATGGGCGAGTTCCGCCGCAATGCGGGTCTGCTCGGCTTCGAGCGTTTCGATGCGCGCTGGCAGGCCGTCGAGTTCGCGCTGTTCCTTGTAGCTCAGCTTGGCCTTCGGCGCGTCGCCGCCCGAGCCTGCCGACTTGCCAGCCGTCCTGGCTGCCGCCAGCGGTGCCGCCGCCGGCTGCAGCGCCGCCACGCGGCCGCGTTCGCGCTGCTGCTTCCAGTCTTCGTAGCCGCCTTCGTACTCGCGCCAGAAGCCGTTGCGGCCGCCGTAGGCCGGGTCGCCTTCCCAGGCGATGGTGCTGGTGACGACGTTGTCGAGAAAGCGCCGGTCGTGGCTGACCAGGAACACCGTGCCGGGGTAGCTCTGCAGCAAATCTTCCAGCAATTCCAGCGTGTCGATGTCGAGGTCGTTGGTGGGCTCGTCCAGCACCAGCACGTTGGCCGGCAGCGCGAACAGCCGCGCCAGCAGCACGCGGTTGCGTTCACCGCCGCTCAGCGTGCGCACCGGCGAATGGGCGCGTTCGGGCGAGAACAGAAAGTCGGTCAAATAGCTCATCACGTGCTTGCGTGAGGTGCCGGTCTCTATCCACTCGCTGCCCGGGCTGATGGTGTCGACCAGCGTGGCGTCCAGATCGAGACCCGCACGCATCTGGTCGAAGTAGGCCACCTGCAGGCGCGTGCCCTGGCGCACGCTGCCCTTTGTCGGCTGCAGTTCACCCAGGATCAGCTTCAAGAGCGTGGTCTTGCCCACGCCGTTGGGGCCGATCAGGCCGACCTTGTCGCCGCGCAGGATGGTGCCGCTGAAGTCTTCGATGAGCACGCGCTCGCCGTACTGCATGCCCACATGCTTCAGCTCGGCGACGATCTTGCCCGGCGGCAGGCCGGCGTCCAGTTCCAGCTTCACGCGGCCCAGCTGTTCACGCCGCGCCACGCGCTGTTCACGCAGCTTCACCAGGCGCTGCACCCGGCCCACGCTGCGCGTGCGGCGCGCTTCCACGCCCTTCCTCACCCACACCTCTTCCTGCGCCAGCAGCTTGTCGGCGCGCGCGCGCTCCAGCGCCTCGTCTTCCAGTTCACGTGCCTTGGTCTTCTCGAAGGTGGCGAAGCTGCCCGGGTAGCTGCGCAGCTGGCCGCGGTCGAGCTCGATGATGCGCGTGGCCACGGTGTCGATAAAGGCGCGGTCGTGCGAGACCAGCACCAGCGCGCCCTGGCGCTCGGTCAGCAGGGTCTGCAGCCATTCGATGGCGTCGATGTCGAGGTGGTTGGTGGGCTCGTCCAGCAGCAGCAGATCGGGCGCGGCCACCAGGGCCTGGGCCAGCGCCACACGCTTCTTGGTGCCGCCGCTCAGCGCGTCGACCTGCATGCTGCCGGAAAGCCGCAGGCGCTGCAGCGCTTCGTCCACACGCTGCTCCCAGGTCCAGCCGCCCAGGGCTTCCAGGCGCGTCATCAGGTCGTCCAGATCGTCGGCGGGGTCGTGGCGTTCGAATTGCTCGCGCAGCGCGCGCGCCTGCGCCACGCCCACGCTGACCGCATCGAAGACGCTGACGCCGGGCTCGAACAGCGGTTCCTGCGCCACATAGACACGGCGCAGGCCTGTCTGCAGCTGCAGGATGCCTTCATCGGGCTTCTCCAGCCCGGCCAGGATCTTCAGC
>JBBSCV010000338.1:0-4538 GCA_038249925.1 Burkholderiales bacterium | reverse complement strand
TGGTCAGGCCATGAACGGCCGGTGTTGCCGCTGCCGGAATTCATCGGGCGCATGCAGGCCTTGACGATGGAACTGCTGCCCGGGCCGACGCTGATGTCGCGCGACAACGTCGATTCGATGAAGCTGCCCAATGTGGCCAGCGGCAGGCTGCCGGGGCTGGCCGAACTGGGCATCGCCGCAGCCGCGCTGGAAGCCATCGCGCCCGGCTATCTGGGCTCGCAACAAGGCCGCGCCAAGCTCGGCAAGCTGCGCGCCGAGGCGCGGCGCGACTAGCATCCAGGTTCTCTGCAACAGGGGCACGCCATGCATCTGGTGATCGGCAACAAGAACTATTCGTCGTGGTCGATGCGCGCCTGGGTGCTGATGAAGCAGCTGGGCCTGCCCTTCGAAGAACGCAAACTGCGCTTCGACTTCACACCTGGCTCGACCTTCAAGCGTGAACTGGCGAACTTCTCGCCCTCGGGCAAGGTGCCGGTGCTGCTGGACGACGACTTCGCGGTGTGGGACACGATGGCCATCATCGAATACCTGCATGACAAGTTTCCCGGCCACGGCGTCTGGCCCGAAGGCATGCGCGAACGGGCGCGGGCACGTTCACTCTGCGCCGAGATGCACAGCGGCTTCGGCGCGCTGCGCAGCCACTGCCCGATGAACATCGAAGCCGCGCTGCCCGAGGTGGGTGCCAAGCTCTGGGCCGAGCAGGCCGACCTGCGCGCCGACGTGCTGCGCATCGAGCAGATGTGGGCCGAGGCGATGAACGACAGCGGCGGCCCCTTCCTCTTCGGCGCTTTCGGTGCGGCCGATGCGATGTTCGCGCCGGTGTGCATGCGCCTGCGCACCTACGCGCTGCCGATGCCGCACCGCCTGCACGACTACATCGGGCGAATTGCCACCGCGCCGGGCGTGCGCGCCTGGATCGTCGACGCGCTGGAAGAGCGCGACTTCCTCGACTTCGAGGAACCCTACCGCAGCCACCGCTGAAGGCGATGCAGCTGTTTGTCGTGGGCGGGGCGGTGCGCGACCAGTTGCTGGGGCTGCCTGCCAGCGACCGCGACTGGGTGGCCGTGGGCGCCACACCCGAAGCACTGCTGGCCCTCGGCTACAAGCCCGTCGGCAAGGACTTCCCCGTCTTCCTGAATCCGCACACGGGCGAGGAAGTGGCGCTGGCGCGCACCGAACGCAAGACCGCGCCGGGCTACCGCGGCTTTGCCATCCACGCCGCACCGGGCGTGACGCTGGAAGAAGACCTGCTGCGCCGCGACCTCACCATCAATGCCATCGCCCTGGCCGAAGACGGCACGCTGATCGACCCCCACGGCGGCCAGCGCGACCTGGCGGCGCGCGTGCTGCGGCATGTCTCGCCGGCCTTCGTCGAAGACCCGGTGCGGCTGTTGCGGCTGGCGCGGCTGGCGACGCGTTTCCCCGATTTCACGGTGGCGCCGGAAACGCTGGCGCTGCTGCGCCAGATGGTGGAACACGGCGAGGTCGACCACCTGGTGCCCGAACGCGTGTGGCAGGAACTCGCGCGCGGGCTGATGACGGCACGCCCCAGCCGCATGCTGGAAGTGCTGCGCGAGTGCGGCGCGCTGGCGCGCCTGCTGCCCGAGGTGAACCGCCTGTGGGGCGTGCCGCAACCGCCAGCCCACCACCCCGAAGTGGACACCGGCGTGCACCTGCTGCTGGTGCTGGACGAAGCCGCCCGTGTGGATGCCCCGCTGCCCGTGCGCTGGGCCTGCTTGTGCCACGACCTGGGCAAGGGCACGACCCACCGCGAAGCCTGGCCGCGTCACATCGGCCACGAAGGGCGCAGCGCGAAACTGGCCGCAGCGCTGGCCGAACGCCTGCGAGTGCCCAACGACTGCCGCGAACTGGCCGAGGTGGTGGCGCGTGAACACACCCACCTGCACGGCAGCGGCGCACTCAGTGCGGGCGCGCTGGTGCGGCTTTTCGAACGCTGCGATGCGCTGCGCCGGCCCGAACGTTTCGATCAGGCCCTGCTGGCCTGCGCCTGCGATGCGCGCGGCCGCAAGGGCTTGGAAGACCGGCCCTACGCGCCGGCTACGCGCCTGCCACCCTTGCTGGCTGCGGCGCGCACCGTAGACACCGCCACCGCGGCCACCGCCGCCATGGCGCGTGGCCGCAAGGGCTCCGAGATAGGCGCCGAGGTGCATGCCACGCGGGTCGCCGCCGTGCAGGCAGCTTTGGGCTGAACGCTCAACGAGGCGCGGCGTCCGTCAGGCCACGGGCCCGCGAGACGCCGGCGCTCATCAGAAGAGCAGGCCGATCAACATCGCCAGCACGCTGAGCACCACGCTGCTGGTCAACGGCACATACCAGTCGCGGCCCCGCATGCGAAAGCTGAAGTCGCCGGGCAGCTTGCCCAGGCCGATCTTCTTCATCCAGCCCTGCAGGCCGTTGAACAGCAGGCAGGCGAGCAGAAAAACGATCAGCCAGCGCATGGGGTCGTGGGCTACAGGGTGTGCGAGCGGTCGCCCGCGGCAAAACCCATGGCACCGAAGTCGGCGCCCCGCGCGAAACCCAGCACCTTGAAGAGCTCGCCCATCTCGTGTTCGGCAATGAGCTTCTGCGCCATCGCCGTGCTGCGGATGTCGGCGCCTGCCAGCACATCGAGCAAACCGCAATTCAGCAGAAAGCGCGCCTGGCTGGTGTAGCCCAGCACCTGCAGTCCGGCGTCCTGCCCGGCCAGCGCCATGGCGCTGAAGTTCACGTGCGCGGTGATGTCTTTGTCGCCCACCATCACCAGCGGGTCGGCATCGGCCAGGTGCGCGCGGTGGCACATCAGCGTGCCGCCGGTGCGCTGCAGGTGGTAGTACTCGGCTTCCGGGAAACCGTAGTCGATGAAGAACGCCGCACCGCGCTGCAGGCGTTCGGCCAGGCTGCGGATGAAGGCCTCGGCCTGGGGGTGAATTTCGGTGACGGTGCCGGGCACGAAGTTTCCAAGATCGGGGGCTTCGGTCGGCGGGCGCAGCGCGGTGGCGCGGTCGGCCCAGGTGAAACCTTCGCCCGCGCTGGCCACACCACGTTCGAGCCACTCTGTGCCGTCGAAGTGCAGCAGTTGTACCGGCATGGCGTCCAGCACCTCGTTGGCCAGCACCACGGCTTCGATGTGTTCGGGCCAGCTGTCGAGCCACCGCACCCGCGGCGCAAAACGCGCCAGCCGTGCCGCCTGCCGTTCACGCAGCGTGCCCGAAACATCGATGATGGTGTAGAGCTGCACGGCATTCCCAAGCTCCTGCAGCACCTGCGCGGCCAGCGCGCCCGAGCCGGCACCGAACTCCAGCACCTCGTGCGTGGCGGTGGCCTGCAGCGCCTGCGCCACCTGGCGCGCCAGCGTGCGGCCGAAGTGGGGCGACATCTCGGGCGCGGTGACGAAATCGCTGCCCGAACTGGGCATCGCACCGAAGACCGGCGTGCCGCGCGTGTAGTAGCCCAGGCCGGGCTCGTAGAGGGCCATGGCCATGAAACGGTCGAAGGGCAGCCAGCCGCCCTCGGCCGCGATGGCCGCGCGCAGACGTTGTTGCAGACGCTGTTGCAAACGCGCCGATAAACTCTCGGCCCCAGGTGAAGACATCTGCGGCATTGTAGAAACCCCTCCCCCACCCTCTGATGCACACCCGCCCTGTCGTGCTGGTGACCGGCGCCGCCCAGCGCATCGGTCGAGAAATCAGCCTCCATCTGGCCGCACACGGCTGGCGTGTGGCCGTGCATTACCGCAGTTCAGGCGCTGCGGCGGCGCAGACCGTGGCCGACATTCGCGAAGCCGGCGGCGTGGCGCAATCTTTCGCCGCCGACCTGGCCGACGAGGCGGCTTGCAATGCCCTGCTGCCCGGCGTGCGCGAGGCCTTCGGCCGCGTGGACGCGGTGGTGAACAACGCCTCGCTCTTCGAGTACGACGACGTGGCCAGCTTCACCGCCGCGCGCATGAACGCGCACTGGCGCGCCAACACGATGCCTGCGATCTTGCTGGCGCGCGCGCTGCACGGGCTGCTGGCCGAAGAAGCCACCGGCTGCGTCATCAACATCCTCGACCAAAAGCTCTGGAACCCGAACCCCGACTACCTGAGCTACACGCTCAGCAAGGCCGCGCTGGAGGCTGCGAACACGCTGCTGGCCCAGGCGCTGGCGCCGCGCGTGCGGGTCTGCGGCGTGGCCCCGGGCGTCACACTGCTGTCGGGTGCAATGAGCGACGGCGAGTTTGAGGCATCGCACGGCATGACGCCGCTGCGCCGCAGTTCCACGCCCGGCGACGTGGCGCGCGCCGTGCACTATCTGCTGGAGGCGGCTGCCGTCACCGGCACCACCTTGCTGGTCGATGGCGGCCAGCATTTGCAGGCCCAGGGCCGGGACGTGATGTTCCTGGCCAGAGACAAGAAAGAGACTTGATGCAAAGCCTGCTGAACCACCCCAGCCTGATGGACTGCCGGCGCATGTTCCTGCGCGACTACGCGGTGTGGATCAACATCGGCGTGCACGACTTCGAGAAGAAGGGCGAGCAGCGCGTGCTGATCAACGTCGAC
>JBBSCV010000337.1:0-4541 GCA_038249925.1 Burkholderiales bacterium | reverse complement strand
TGGGGCCCCGCTGCGGCCAGCGCCCTGGTGGCGCGTGACGGCTGCGTCTGGACAGAGGAGCAGTGAGCCGCGCCTTGCGCTTCATCGGCGGTAGCGCATGAGCATCGCCATGCTCGACCGCATTCGCGCCAGCATGCCGGCGCTGCCGCCCGCCGAGCAGCGCGTGGCCCGGCTGCTGATGAGCGACCCGCGTGGTTTTGCCCGACTGCCGGTGGTGGAGCTGGCCGAACGGGCGCATGTGAGCAAACCCACCGTGGTGCGCTTTTGCCGCAGCATCGGCTACGACGGCCTGGCCGACTTCAAGCTCAAGCTGGCCGGCAGCGTGAACGAGGGCGTGCCCTTCGTGCACCGCGCGGTGGACGACGACGACAAGGCCGGCGACATCGTCGTCAAGGTCATCGACAACGCCGTGGCCGCGATGATGCGCTACCGCAACGCCGCCGCCAGCCAAAGCATCGAACGCGCCATCGCGGCGCTCGCCGAGGCCGGCCGGCAATCGGGCCAGGGCCGGCGCATCGAGTTCTATGGCGTCGGCAATTCCGGCATCGTGGCGCAGGACGCGCAGCACAAGTTCTTCCGCCTGGGCGTGACGTCGGCCGCCATCAGCGACGGCCACATGCAGGTGATGAGCGCCACCATGCTGCGGCCCGGTGACTGCGCGGTGATCATCAGCAACTCGGGCCGCAGCCGCGACCTGCTGGATGTGGCCGAGATCGCGCGGCGCAAGGGCGCGACAGTCATCGCCATCACGGCCAGTGGTTCACCGCTGGCGCTGGAATGCCGTGCCGGCGCGCAGCACATTCTGCTGGCCGCCGACCACCCCGAAGACGCCGATCGCTACAGCCCCATGGTGTCGCGGCTGCTGCACCTGATGATCATCGACATCCTCACCACCGGGGTGGCGCTGCGCCTGGGTTCAGCGCAGTTGCGGCCGCTGCTGCAGGAGATCAAGAAGAACCTGCGACTCAAGCGCTATGCCGGCGCGGGGCGCGGCCCTGACGATCAGGTGAGTGACCGGACGCGCGATCCGGACCGAGATCGATTCGGTGATCAGATCAGCGATGAGTTGGGCGCTGAACTGGGAGCTGAACTGGGTGCAAGCGCCAGCAGTTCTTCGACGCCGTAAAGTGCTGCCAGCTGCTGCAACTGGGCCGGCGCTCCGTGCACGCTGAAGCCGCGGCCGGCGGCCTGCGCAGCGCGGCGCGCCTGCATCAGCAACGCGATGGTGGCGGTGTCGTAGTCGGTCAGCGCCGAGGCGTCGACCGTGAACACGCCGCTGCCATCGGCCATCGCTGCCGGCAGGGTGGCCGCGAGTTCGGCCACGGTCTGCAGGGTGGCGTCGGGGGGCAACTGCATGTGCTTCAGCTCCGGTCGGCTACTTGCCTGACGCCTTGTTGCGCTCGACCAAGGTCTTGATGAGCCCGTCGATGCCGCCCTTGGTGATCTCGCCGGCGAACTGCGAGCGGTAGTTCTGCACCAGCCAGATACCACCGACGTTGACGTCGATGATCTTCCAGCCGGCAGCAGCGCCTTCGCCGGCCTTGTCGAGCCGGTAGTCGAGCTTGATGGGCTCACCCGAGCCCCTGACCTCGGTCTGAACGACGACTTGGGTGCTGCCCTGCGCCGGCAGCGTGCGCGTCACCGAGACGGTCTGGTCTTTCAGCTGCGTCAGCGCGCCGGCGTACAGGCGCAGCAACAGGCCCTTGAACTCGGTCTGCAGCTTGCTGCGCTGCTCGGGCGTGGCCTGGCGCCATTGCGGGCCCACCGCTGAGCGCGTGGCCACTTCGAAGTTCACACTGGGCATGACCTTGCTGTCGACCAAGGCGGTGATGCGCCCCAGGTCACCCGCCTGAATGGCCTTGTCGGCCTTCACGGCGTCGATCACGTCGACGGAAATCTGCCGCACCAATGCCTCGGGCGTGGCGGCGGCTATGGCCGGGGCGGCGAACAAGGCCACGGTGACCAGACTGGAGGCCATGAGGGCGCGGCGAGGGAACAGGGTGTCGAACATCGATGTCCTTTCAAGTGCGGGCGCGTCAACCGAAGTGGTCTCGGCGCCGGTATGACTCAACGTTTGAACCGCCTGATCGGTTCACCGCGCAGCAGAAGCTGGCGGGCGCGCAGGCGTTGCAGGGGCGTCTGGTATGTCTTCGAAGGTTTCCATCGGTGGGGCGCCGTCGTACAGCGCATCGCGACGGCGCGAGATGTAGACGTCGCGCAGGAAGCTGTACTTGTCGAGCGCCACGCTGTCGACCAGATTGCCTGCAGAGAGTAGATTCGTTCGGGTGTTGATGAGTTCCATCGCCGTGACGGCGTAGCGGTCGGCGCTGGCGCTCGGCAGCACCGACGGCGAAGCCTGACGGTCGACCAGCAGGCCGGCGGTGTCGCGCAACGTCGACGAGCCCAGCAAGGGCAGCACGAGGAAGGGGCCGCTGCCCACACCCCACTTGCCCAGGGTCTGGCCGAAGTCTTCAGAGCGGCGTTGCAGGCCGGCCTCGGTGGCGACATCGAAAACCCCAGCGCCGCCGAGCACCGTGTTGGTCAGCACGCGCATGCCCATTTCCAGGCCGCTCTGAAACTTGCCCTGCAGAATGTGGTTGGCCGTGGACCACACGTCGTAGAGGTTGCCCAGGACGTTGTTGATGCTGGTGCGCACGAACGCGGGCACCACATCGCGGTAGGTCTCGGCCACCGGCTTCAGCACGGCGGTGTCCACGGCATCGTTGAAGGCGAAGACCTTGCGGTTCCAGCTTTCGAAGGGGTCGGCCGTGGGCCCGGCGGCACTGGCCGGCACCGTGGCGCAGCCGGTCGTCAGCCCTGCGGTCACGGCCACGGCCACCACCAGTGTCAGCGAGGCCAGCCAGGGGCGCGCAGCGCGCAGTCCTTTCACTTCATGCCTCCTGATGCCGCGGGTGCGGCGGGTGCTGGCGCTGGCGTGGCGGCAGCCGTCTCCGCGCCCGCCGCCGGGCCCTCGGCCCTGCCGCTGAGGAACTGTCCGATCAGGTTTTCCAGCACCACGGCCGACTGCGTCTGCGGCAGCACGTCGCCGGCCGCGAGATTGGCGTCATCGCCGCCGGGCTCGAGCCCGACGTACTGATCACCCAGCAGGCCTGCAGTGAGGATTTTCGCGGCCGAGTCCTTCGGGAACTGGTACTTGCGAGCAATCTCCATCGAGACCACGCCCTGGAAGGTCTTGCCGTCCAGCCGGATGTCGGTGACACGGCCCACGGTGACGCCGGCGGCGCGCACTGGTGCGCGCTCTTTCAGGCCGCCGATGTTGTCGAAGTAGGCGCTCAGCGTGTAGGTGTCGCCCCCGCCCGCGGTGCCCAGATTGGCGGCCTTCAGCGCCAGGAAGACCAGGCCCGCCATGCCCAGCAGCACGAACAGGCCGACCAGGGTTTCGATGCTTCTCTTGCCCATTGACTGTGACTCCTTGACCCAATCGCCGCTTCAGGGCGTCGAGAACATGAGTGCGGTGAGGACGAAGTCCAGGCCCAGCACCCACAGCGATGAAATGACCACGGTACGCGTGGTGGCGTAGGCCACGCCCTCGGGCGTGGCTTCAGTCTCGAAACCCTGGTACAGCGCCACGACCGTGCAGGCGATGCCGAACACGAAGGCCTTGACGAGGCCGTTGCCGACATCGCGCAGCACGTCCACGCGCGTCTGCATGATCGACCAGAAGTTGCCGGCGTCGACGCCGATCAACTGCACCGCCACCAGGTAGGCGCCGACGATGCCGACCGCCGAAAACAGGATCGCCAGAATCGGCATGGCAATGATGCCGCCGATGAAGCGCGGTGCCAGAACGCGTGCCTTGGGGTCGATGGCCATCAGCTCCATCGCGGCAATTTGCTCGCCTGCCTTCATCAGGCCGATCTCTGCAGTCAGCGAGGTGCCGGCCCGGCCGGCGAAGAGCAGCCCGGTGACCACGGGCCCGAGTTCGCGCACCAGTGCCAGGTTGACGATCAGCCCCAGGCTCTCTGCGGCGCCGAAGGGCACCAGCGCGTAGTACATCTGCAGCGCCAGCACGAAACCCACCGCCAGACCCGAGGCCATGATGATGATGAGACTGCGGTTGCCGATGGCGTAGATCTGCGCCACCACGAGATCGAAGCGCCGCAGCGATGCGGGCACGGCACGCAGCACATCGAGAAAGAAGAACACCGCGTGGCCCCAGCCGCGGAAATGGTCGAGCGTTTGCGCACCCAGGCGCTGCAGCAGGGAGGTCATCGCGAGGCCGGCCCGGCGACGCTGGTGTCGGCTTCAGCCGCTACCGCAGCGGCAACACCGAAATCGACCGCGATGTCGGGCGCGGGGTAGTGGAACTTCACCGGGCCATCGGGTTCGCCGCGCACGAACTGGCGCGTCTCGGGGTCCATGCTGTCCATCAGTTCCTTCGGCGTGCCTTGCGCCACGATGCGCCCGCCGTTGGCCATCAGCACCACGAAGTCGGCGATGGACATGCACTCGGGCACGTCGTGGCTGATCACGAGGCTGGTCGCGCCCGTCACGTCGTTCAGCGTGCGTATCAGCTTGGC
>JBBSCV010000336.1:0-4583 GCA_038249925.1 Burkholderiales bacterium | reverse complement strand
GACCTCGCCGCCCTCGACCAGCGCACGCACCATGCGCCGCACGTACTTGCCGCTGCGCGTTTCCGGGAACTGGCTGACTTCGATGAAGTCGCTGGGCACGGCCACCGCGCCCTTCTCGCTGCGCACGAGGTCAGCAAGGCGGCGGCGGTCGTCCTGCGTCAGCTTGCGGCCCGCGGTGGGCTTGACGAAGGCCAGTGGGGTGAGGCCCTTCTCGCGGTGCGGCGCACCGACGACGATGACGTTGCCCACGGGGCTGTCCGGGTCCAGCGCCTTGTGGCGCAGGATGGCGCCTTCGATCTCTTCGGTGCCCATGCGGTGGCCGCTGACGTTGATGACGTCGTCGCTGCGGCCGTGCAGGCTGAAGCTGCCGTCGGGGTAGCTCACCGCGAAGTCGCCCTGGGTGTAGGCCCAGGCGCCGCGCCAGCGTTTCCAGTAGGTGCTGGCCCAGCGTTCGCCGTCGCCCTTCCAGGCAGGCTGCACGCGCAACTGCCCGTCCACCGTCTCGACGCGGAAATTCTCAGCGTCGCCCCAGACCGTTCTCGCCAGGTAGGGGTACGGCGCGGCGATGACGATCTCGCCCTTTTCATCCAGCGCCGCACGGCGCCAGGCCACGCCGCCGGCCGCCGCGCTGCGCTGCCAGGGGGTGAAGGTCTCTTGCGTCACGGCGGCGTCTTCCACCCACACGTCGCCGGCAATCCAAGGCAGCGGGTAGGTGTGGGCGTCGGCGTTCAGCGGGAAATCGGCGTTGCCGTAGAAGTGCGTCCAGACCATGCCGCCGTGTTCGGTGGCCCAGTAGCTGTTGATGTACTGCGGCGTCATCAGGTCCATACCGAACTGCTGCACCGCGGGGCTGGTGGGCTCGGCGCAGAAGGTGGCCACGCGCAGGCTGCTCAGGTCGTACTGGCGCACGTCGCGCGCGTTCTGCGCGTCGGCCATGATCGTTTTCAGAAACGTCACGCCGGCCTTGAAGATGCGCACGCGGTAGCGCTCGATCATCGAGGCGTAGCGCCCGGCATGCGGGAAGGTGGGCGCACCTTCGCCCAGCACGCCGGTGCAGCGCGTCGTCATCGTCGCACTCAGCATGTAGCTCTGGCCGGTGATCCAGCCGGGGTCGGCCACCACGTACACCACGTCGCCGGGCCGCGCGTCGAAAGCCACCTTCATGGTGTGCGCCACGCCTGCGGTGTAGCCGCCATGCACGTGCACCACGCCCTTGGGCTTGCCGGTGCTGCCGCTGGTGTAGATGAAGAACAGCGGATAGTCGGCGTCCAGCGGCACCGGCGGGCTGGCAGCCCAGACGGCGCGCACGAAGTCGGCATCCGGCAAGGCCATCAACGCGGCTTCGTCGGCCACGTCGGCCGCAGCAAAGCCGGCGGTGCGGGCGGCAGCCAGCAACGTGGCCAGTGCGGCGTCGGTGAGTTCGTGGCTCCAGCGGTCGCGCTCGGCGCGCCACACCAGGTCGGCCTGCGCTGTGTGGCGCACCACCACCACGGCGTCCACGCGCGGCGGCGTGGCCACCAGCGCTTCGGCCACCGCCGTGCGCAGGCGCGAGGCTGCTGCTGCGTTCAGCCGGCCCTGGCGGCCCAGGTCGCGCAGTGCACGGCCCACACCGCGCATGGCGTCGCTGCGCTGCACCGTCACTTCGCCCGCCAGGGTGTCGTCGACGGTGGCCAGCAGCTGCTGCGTGTCGCCGTCGCTCAATTCGAGTTCCACCGCCAGCGACGCCAGGCGCTGCGCGATGGCCTCGCGCACCACCGGCACCGGCACGTAGTCGTCCAGCGCCGGGTCGGTGTAGGCGGTCTTGAAGGGCACGATCTGCGCGTTGCGGTAGCCGCCGTCTGCGGTGATGACCACGCGCGCACCAGCGTCGTGGATGCGGTCGGACAGCGTTTTGTCGCTGAAGCCGCCGAACACCGGCGTGTAGACCACGCCCAGGCGCTTGGCGGCCTCGGTCCAGTACAGCTGCTCTGGGATGTTGGGCAGGTTCAGCGCAATGCGGTCGCCCGCGCGCACGCCCAGCGCCTGCAAAGCCAGCGCGCACTTGGCGGTTTCCAGCAGCAGCCGCTTGCGCGAGATGGCATAGGCCTCCACCGGCGCGCCGCGGCCGTTGTCCTGCGACATGTCCCAGCGGTCGCCTTCGAAAAGAAACGCGGCCTCGTCGCCAAAGCCGGCCAGCACGTGGCGGTCGACCTCGTTGAAACACGCGTTCGTGCGGCCGCCTTCGAACCACTTCCAGTGCGGCGGGTCGTCGGCGTTGAAGGCGCGCTGCCAGGGCTCGAAGGCTTCGCCCAGGTCGGCCGTCAGATCGGCAGTCAGTGCGGCGCCGGTGCCCGCGCTCCAGCCGGTCCACCGGCCGCTGTCGTCGTCGACGCTGAGCCAGGCTCCGCCGGCGCCGACCGAGGCGACGAACCAGTGGATTTCACGCTTGGCGATGCCGCCGTGAAAGGCGCCGGGGTCGGCAATCGCCGCGGCGCGTTGCGCCTCCCAGTCGCGCCGGGTGCGCACCGGGTTGGTGTGGGCCTGCGGCACTGCGGCGGGGGCTTGTGGGGTGGTCGTGTTCGTCATCGTCGGGTTCCGTCAGCGCCTGGGCATCAGCACGCTGTAGTCGAGGTCGAGCACCACCGCCGGGTCGGCGGCGGTGGCATCGAGGCCCGGAAAGTCATGGCAGGCGCGGTCTTTGGTGGCCACGGTGCGAATGCGCAGCGCGCCGATGTCGCTGCGCCCGGGCAACGCATCCTTGCCGAGAATTTCCGACCAGGCGTAAATCGTGTCGCCCGCAAAGCTGGGCGCACTGTGACGGCCGCCGTGGATGGCCGCCACGTTCAGCGCATTGGCCAGCCCGTTGAACGACAACGCGCGCGCGATGCTGATGACGTGCCCACCGTAGACGATGCGCTTGCCGAAGCGGCCTTCGCGTTCGACATGCTGGTTGAAGTGCACCTTGGCGGTGTTCTGGTAAAGCCGCGTGGCCAGCATGTGCTCGGCTTCTTCGATGGTCGTGCCGTCGACGTGGTCGATGCGTTCGCCCACCGTGTAGTCGTCCCATAAAAACTCAGCGCCAGAACGGGCGGTGTCGAAGCTGCCCGGGGCCAGCGTGTACGGGCAGTGCAACTCGGCCACGGGCACCGCGGCGGGCAGTTCCGGTACCACGGTTTCCGGTGCGGCGGCATCGAGGTCACGCTCTTTCACCGCCTTTTTCACCGCCCTTTTCACCATCACCCATCGCCGGTAGTCCAGCACCGTCTGCCCATGCTGGTTCACGCCCGTGGAACGCACGTAGACGACGCCGGTCTTGCCGTCCTTGTTGGCTTTCAGACCGATGACGCGCGAGTCGCTGCTGAGCGTGTCGCCGGGGTATACCGGCACGCCGAAGACACCGCCGGCATAGCCCAGGTTGGCGATGGCGTTCAGCGAGATGTCGGCCACCGTGCGGCCGAACACGAGGTGGAAGACGAGCATCGAATCCACAGGCGCGCGCGGCAAGCCGAGCGCCTGCGCGAACGGGTCTGAAGAGTTCACGGCGAAGCGCGAACCGAAGAGCGCCGTGTACAGCGCCACCTCGCCGGTGGTCACCGTGCGCGGCGGCGCATGCACCAGGTGCTGCCCGACGCGGAAGTCTTCGAAGAAGTTGCCGACGTTGGTCTTGACGGTGGTTTTCGACGTCATGGCCGTTGTCCCGTGGTCTCTTGATCCCGTTGACGGTGCGGCATCAGAAGCCGTAGGCCTGCGCCAGCGCCGGGTCCTTGCGCGCCACCAGTCGGGCCAGGTCCACCATCACCTTGGCCTGCTTCCAGGTGGCGTCGTCCTGCATCTTTCCGTCGAGCGTGGCCACACCGGTGCCATCGGGCATGGCCTCCAGGATGCGCTTGGCAAACAGCACTTCCTTGACGTCGGGGCTGAAGACGCGGCGAGCGATGGCGATCTGGTTCGGCGCCAGCGACCACGCACCGGCACAACCCATGATGAAGGCGTTGCGGAACTGCGCCTCGCAGCCGGCTTCGTCCTTCAGGTCACCGAAGGGGCCGTAGAAAGCGCGAATGCCGCTGGCCGCGCAGGCGTCCACCATGCGCGCCAGCGTGTAATGCCAGAGGTCTTGCTGGGCGAAGGTTCTGGCCACGCCCTGCTCTGCCTGGCCTTCCACCGGGTCGGCCAGCACGCCGTAGGAAGGGTGGCCACCGCCCACGCGCGTGGTCTTCATGCCGCGCGATGCCGCCAGGTCGGCCGGCCCCAGGCTCAGGCCGTGCATGCGCGGGCTGGCGCGCACGATCTGCTCGACGTTCTTCACGCCCTCGGCGGTTTCCAGCAGCGCGTGGATGAGGATCGGCTTCTTGATGCCGTGGCGCGCTTCCAGCAGCGCCAGGTACTGGTCGACGAAGTGGATGTCCCACGGGCCTTCCACCTTCGGAATCATCACCGCGTCGAGCCGGTTGCCGACGCCGGCCACGATGTGCGCCAGGTCGTCCAGGATCCACGGGCTGTTCAGGCAATTCACGCGCACCCACAGGCCGGTGTCGCCGAGCTCGCTGTTCTGCACCGCGTGGATGAAACCCGCACGCGCGGCTTCCTTGGCGTCCAGCGGAATG
>JBBSCV010000335.1:0-4594 GCA_038249925.1 Burkholderiales bacterium | reverse complement strand
TGATGGTCAGCGCTGCATGCGCTTGCGTCAACGTGCCGGACAGGACCAGCAGCAAAACAATATGCAACGCCCATCTTTGCACCAGACGCGAGGGGTGGGCCGGCAGTGATGCAGCTCGTGCTGAGAACGGTCTGCGACTGTCAACCGGCGCGATGCGCGGCAACGCTGGGCTGGTGTGTTTGGCGCCGAAAGACGAGGAAAGGCGCAAACAGGCTCCGGTTTGGCGGAATTAGGCTAAGTTGACCGCGACTTGGCGGTATCTGCCTCAAATGCTACATCGCACGACATCAGTGCAAGACGGTGGGGAAGCAGCGCTGCCATAAAAGTCGTGACCGATTTGCGGTCTCCCGCAATTCGATGCCCTACCGCCCGCTACAGGGGCACGGCCGTCGCGCCCTTCAAGCGGCGCAGCATGAAGCTGGTCTTGCAGTCTTGCACCGCCGGGTGCTTGAGCAGCCCGTCCATCACGAAGCGCGAATAGTGGGCCATGTCGCGCACCAGCACGCGCAGCAGGTAGTCCATCTCACCGCTGAGGGCGACGCATTCCACGACCTCGGGCCAGGCTTGTACGGCAGCGGCGAAATCGTCGATCGGGCTGCCCTGTCCACTGTGTTTGGCCAGACGCACATTGATGTAAGCGGTCAGACCCAGGCCGACGCGTTCTGGCGAAACCAGCGCCGCATAGCCGGCGATCACGCCGTCCTCTTCCAGGCGCTTGACGCGGCGCAGCGTGGCGCTTGCCGACAAGCCGACGACCAGCGCGAGCTCGTCGTAGGTGCTGCGGCCATGTTGCTGCAGCGCACCAAGGATGCGCCGATCAATGGCGTCTAGCGTGTTCGCGTTTTCCACGGTCTGAATTGTGCAGGTTTCGTGCACCGCAGGGATCATTCACAACTTGCTTCGCAGACATGCTGCGCTTCACCGCCGCTACAGTGAAATTCAAGTTCACCTCTGCGAGATGGCGCATGCAATTCACTCCCTGGGACAACCCGATGGGCACCAACGGCTTCGAGTTCATCGAATACGCCGCACCCGACCCTGCTGAGATGGGCGCACTGTTCGAGCGCATGGGTTTCCAGGCCATTGCCAGGCACCGGCACAAGAACGTGCTGCTGTACCGCCAGGGTGGCATCAACTTCATCGTCAATGCCGAGCCCGACAGCTTTGCGCAGCGTTTCGCGCGCTTGCACGGGCCCAGCATCTGCGCCATCGCCTTCCGTGTGCAGGACGCACGCCACGCCTTCGGGCGCGCCAAGGAGCTGGGCGCGTGGGCCTACGCCGGTGGCGCCGGCCCGGGCGAGCTGAACATCCCGGCCATCAAGGGCATCGGCGACAGCTTGATCTATCTGGTGGACAAGTGGCGCGGCAAGAACGGCGCGAAGGAAGGCGACATCGGCAACATCGGCTTCTTCGATGTCGACTTCGAACCCCTGCCGGGCGCTGTGCTGAACCCGGTTGGCCACGGTCTGACCTACATCGACCACCTGACGCACAACGTGCACCGCGGCCGCATGAACGAGTGGGCCGAGTTCTACGAGCGGCTGTTCAATTTCCGCGAAGTGCGCTACTTCGACATCGAAGGCCAGGTCACGGGCGTGAAGAGCAAGGCCATGACCAGCCCTTGCGGGCATATCCGCATCCCGATCAACGAAGAAGGCAACGAGAAGGCCGGGCAGATTCAGGAGTACCTGGACAAGTACCGCGGCGAAGGCATTCAGCACATCGCGCTGGGCTCAGACGAGTTGCTGGCGACGGTGGACGCCATGCGTGCCAGCGGCGTGAAGCTGCTCGACACGATCGACACGTACTACGAGTTGGTGGACAAACGCATACCGGGCCACGGCCAGGACGTTGGTGCGCTGAAGCAGCGCAAGATCCTCGTCGACGGGAAGGCGGGCGAACTGCTGCTGCAGATCTTCAGCGAGAACCAGCTCGGCCCCATCTTCTTCGAGTTCATCCAGCGAAAGGGTGACCAGGGTTTCGGTGAAGGCAACTTCAAGGCCCTGTTCGAGAGCATCGAGCTCGACCAGATGCGCCGCGGCGTGCTGGCCAAGACATGAAGGGCGTGAACGTCGGCGTCGCCCCGGTGACGTACGGCACCGGCGACCGCCCGCCGCGCGGCGACTACGGCCGCGCGCGCAGCGACTACACCTGCGCCCAAGCTTTCGCGCAATACACGGCGGCTGACCATGCAACCTACCGGCGCCTGTACGAACGCCAGTTGCAGCAGCTGCCCGGCCTGGCCTGCGACGAGTTCATCAGCGCAGTGCAGCAGCTGGGTGCTCCAGAGCAGATTCCGCGCTTCGACGACATCAGCGAACGGCTGATGAAAGCGACGGGCTGGCAGATCGTCGGTGTGCCGGGGCTCATTCCGGAAGAAGCCTTCTTTTCACTCTTGGCCGAGCGACGCTTCCCGGTCACGGACTGGATGCGAAAACCGGAAGAGTTCGACTACGTGGTCGAGCCCGACATCTTTCATGACCTCTTCGGCCATGTGCCGCTGCTCTTCAACCCGGTCTTTGCCGACTACATGCAGGCCTACGGCGCGGGCGGAATGAAGGCCAGCCGTCTGGACGCCTGTGAACTGCTGGCGCGCCTGTATTGGTACACGGTGGAATTCGGTCTCATCCACACGCCGCAAGGCCTGCGCGCCTATGGCGCCGGCATTCTCAGCTCGGCCGGGGAGCTTCGCTACAGCGTGACATCGCCTGAACCCAAACGTGTGGGCTTCGACCTGCAGAGATTGATGCGCAGCCGCTACCGCATCGACACGTTTCAGGCCAGCTACTTCGTCATCGACAGTTTTCAACAGCTGTTCAATGCCACGGCACCCGACTTCACGGCTGTGTACCGCGAAGTGCGCGAAAACATCGCACGCGAAGGCGAAATCGACGCGGGGCAGGTGCTGCCCGGCGAGCGCCTCTACAGCGCGCTTTGAGCCAGCGCGGGCTCGGCGAGTGCGGCCTGCAAAGACAGCCACGGCGCCGGATGGTCAGCCATGTGCACATGGGCAACGCCGGGCAGGTGGCGGTTGTCGCTGCCCGGCAGCGTGGCCGCAGCGGGTGGAAAGACGATGTTGTCGCAGTGGCTGTAGAAGCAGGTGAAGTGCCGCGCCCGGCCTGCAGGCTCTTGCCCGGCCAGCTGAGCCAACCACGGCGAGCCCTGGCGCATCTGGCGCGCGTTGCGCGACACCGCGAAGCGCGCCAACCAGGTTCCCTGGTGCGGCGTGCCTATGGTGATGGCGCGATGCACCCGCGCGTCGTCGTTGTGCGCGGCCCACCAGCGCCGAAGCGCCAGCCCGCCCATGCTGTGACCCACCAGCACGGGCGCCATGCCAGTGCAGGCCTCCAGGCGACGCATGCCGGCTTCGATGGTGGCGAGCCCGTCGTCGATGCAGCCGAAAGGAGGCTCCATCGTCACGGCGACAAAGGGAGTGCCGGCCGCAGTCAGCCGCTTCAGCCAGGGATTCCACACGCCGCGGTTGCAGACAAAGCCATGGACGAACAACACGCCACGCCGGCCTTGAGCCGCAGCCGGCAGGTGGTCGGGGAAGCGCTGGCTCTGGAAGGGCTGACGCCAGCAAAACACCTGCGGCGCCGACTTCACTTCTCCCCACCACGCGCGCCACAACTGCGGGGCAGTGGCGCGCGGTGTGGGGTCTTCACCGTGCACGAAACGCAACAGCAAGAATTCAAGCGCCAGCACGCCGGCATAGCCGCCCAGGATCAGCACCACACCGCCCAATGCCCAGCTGGAATGGCCTGCGCGCAGGCACAGTACAGCCCACACCGTTGCCAGCAGCAGCGCACCCAGCGTCAGCGTTTGTTGAAGACGGGCCAGCATTCATCGTTCTCGCAAAGTTTCGGGCCGGCAGTGTTGCATCATCGGCCATGGCCCTGAACGCTGCCGGCGAAGAGATTCTGTTCTGCCTCAGCGAGGTAGCAGCGCAGCGCGTGCAACGCGAGCAAGACCTGGCACTGGGCCGCGAGGTAGTGGCTGTGAAGGCCTACCAGCACGCGCGCTTCATGCAGACCTACGCCGACATGCTGGCGCATCCGCGCTTCGGCGCTGCGGCACGCTTTTTTCTTGACGATCTCTACGGCCCGGGCGACTTCACCACGCGGGACCGCCAGTTCGCGCGCATCGTCCCTGCGTTGGTACGCCTGTTCCCGCGTGACATCGTCAATACGGTGGTGGCGTTGGGCCGCTTGCATGCCTTGTCCGAACGCCTCGACACCGCGATGGGCCGATGTGTCATCGAACAACACCAACGCGAGGATGGGCGGGTGGTCACGGGCGAGGAGTACGGCCACTGCTGGCGCCAGGTTGGCACCGTGGCCGACCGCGAACAGCAGATCGCGTTGATGCTCGCTGTGGGCGCGGCGCTGGAAGGCTACACGCGCAACCCATTGCTTCGCCACAGTCTGCGCTTGATGCGCGGGCCGGCCAGCGCCGCGGGCCTGGGTTCGCTGCAGGCTTTCCTGGAAAGAGGCTTCGACACTTTCCGAGCCATGAAGGGTGCGTCGGAGTTCCTCGAAACCATCGCTCGACGTGAACGCCTGCTGGCAGCGCAGCTTTTTGCCGGTGAGGATGC
>JBBSCV010000334.1:0-4600 GCA_038249925.1 Burkholderiales bacterium | reverse complement strand
TGGCGGCGGCCGACGATTTCGCCTTGCGCGGTGGCCGTGCTCACGCTCCAGGGGCGCGTCTGCAACAGGCCTTCCAGCAGCTGCCAGGAGGTGTTGGGCTGCAGCGCCAGCAGGCCTTCGTCGACGGCCGCGAAAGCCACTTCGGCACCCGCCAGCGGCCGGCCCTGGTGGCTGACCTGCACCGTGGCCTGCACGGTTTCGCGCACCGCGTACTGCGTCTTGTCGGTCGTCACCTTCACGTCCAGCCGGTGCTGCGCGCGGCCCACCTGCAAGGCGGCCACACCGAACTTGAAGCTGGGTTTCGCCAGGTCGACCAGCGCGGTCGGCGCGCGCCATTCCTTGTCTTCGTAGCGGAAGGCGCGCCACCAATCGCCGGGGTCGCGCCAGCCCCAGGTGAAGATGCTCCACCACGGCGCTTCGCGCAGACGGCCACGCAACACCAGCACGCCCACCACCACGTTGGGCGCCCAGGAGCGCCGGGCGTCGGCGGGAATGGGCAGCTCGATCACCGGTTCACGGCCGCTCAGCTGCACCACGCGCGCCTCCAGCACGCCTTCACGTTCCACCGTCACCAGCGCCGTGGCCTGGCGGAAGGGCATGCGCACCTGCAGCCTCGCGGTCTGGCCGGGCTCGACCTCGCGCTTCTCGGGCAAGACGTCGATGCGGTCGTCGTTGTCTTGCGCAAACCACCACTGGCCGCGGCCGCTCACCCACACCGTCGCGGCCGCCTCGGCAGTGCGGCCGGCATCGTCTTTCGCGCGGGCGATCAATTCCACTTCGCCTTCGACTTGCAGTTTCACGTTGCAGGCCAGGCGGCCTTGGGCGTCGGTCTTGCCGCTGCACAGCACGCCCAGCTCTTTCACGCTGCGCTGCTCGTCGTAGGCATAGAAGCCGCCGACGATGCGCTTGCGCGTGCTGAAGCTCTGGTGCAGCCGGCCCAGCACTTCCACGCTGCGGCCTTTCAACGGCTTGCCGTCGTTGGACAAGACCACGGCGGTCACCGCGCCCGATGCCGCGCCGTCTTCGCCGATGCGCAGTGCCGCCCAACCGGGCACGCGCAAGCCCACCACCACCGCAGCCGGCCACAGGCGCAGGCGCTGGGCGACGGTCTGCACCTCGCCGTTCGGGTCGGTGAAGCTCAGCTCGGCCAGCAGGTCAGCAGGGGTCTGGACGGGCGGCAGGCCAGTCACCACCACGCGCGCTGCGCCCTTGGCGTCGGTGGTGGCGCGCAGCTTGTCGGCCACCAGCTTCTGGCCGCTGCCGTCGCTTTCATCCTCTTCCACCCGCTGTGTGCCGGGCGGGTTGAAGCTGAAATCGTCGAAGGCCGAGAACTGCGGCGTCACGGGCCGCAGCAGCGCCGACAGCTGCACCGGCGCTGCCGCCATCGGCCCGCCCGCCAGCGAGTTCAGCTGCGCGGCAAACGCCACCTCGGCCGGCGCCACCAGTTCGCCCGAGGGCCCGCTGAGCCGCGCATCCAGCAGCGGCACGCGGAAGGCCTCGACCCGAAAACTGCCGCTGGGAAAGCGCTTTTCGCCCTGCTTCAGCGCCACCTCGTACAAGCCGAGCGTGGCGTTGGTGGGGATGGCCCAGCGGCTTTCGCTGCTGCGCGCGCCGCGCGGCCAGCCCAGCGGCAGCTTCACCTCGTTGCCGCTGCCCAGGTGCGTCAGCACCAGCTCGGTGGGCAGCTGTTCAAGCGGCGGCAATGCCAGGCCTTTTTCGGTAGCCAGACGCAGAAAATGTTTCATGCTCACCGTTTCACCCACGCGCAGCAGCGTGCGGTCGAAAACGGTGTGGGCCACGGTGTCGGGGCCGTCGCCGCCGTCTTGCGAAGACGGCAGGTTGAAGCGCCAGGGCTCGATGCCTCGCATCCATTCGCTGAAGACGAAGGCGAGATCGTCGCCGCCCTTGCCGTTCACTCTGGCGGTGACGAAGTGGCCTTCGCGGCTGAGGCAGTCTTCCGCGTTTTCGGTTTCGAAGCCGCGCGGCACCTGCGCCATGCCGTTGACGTCGGTGCTGCCGTTCCACAACACGCGGCCGCGGCAGTCGTTGATGGCCACGCGCGCACCGGCCACCGGGCGGGCGCGGTCCAGCGTGCTCACCCACACGAGGCTCGACGAACGCCCGCGCTTGAAGTGCACCGACAGGTTGGTGACGAGTGCACCCGTGCGCGCATACATCGGCGCACGCTGGGACAGCAGCGCGTGGCCGAGGATGCGCGATTCCACCTCGATGAGGTGATAGCCCCGCTGCGGCAGCGGCACCCCCAGCACTTCGGTGGAGGCTGGCGCACTGCCTTGCAGCTGCGGCAGTTCGGCGCGCCGCACGCCGGGCTCTTTGGCCAGCAGAGACTTGTCGCGTGTCTCGTATTGCTGAGCGTGGTCTTGCCGAATGCGCGCCAGCCAGCGCAGCAGTTCCAGGTCTGAAGTCTCGGGGCCCAGGCGCTTGATGGCGACACGGCCGCCGGTGCTGGCGCCGGCCAGGTCGGCCTGCACGTGGCGCAGGGTCATCGGCATCAAGGCCGGCTGCGCGGGGTCGGTGCTGCTTTCGATGATGCCGAACGGCGCGCCGGCAAACTTCGCCAGCGGCGGCAGGCCGCCCGTGGCGACTGCGAGCGGAAAGCTGGCGGCATTGGCCAGAGCGCGGCCGGACTCATCCACCATATTCGGTGGCAGCTGCAGCTGAAAACGCATGTCCTCGGGCAACGGCGCGGCGAAGCTCACGCCGTCGACGAACGCTTGCCTGTCGTTGCTGTCGACCGTGGCGGCCGAGGCCGGGCCACGCTCGGGCACCAGGCGCGCGGCCAGCGCCACCGCACGCGGCACCGGGCTGCTGAACTGCAGTCGCAACGCGCGCAATGGCAAGCATGGCGCCTGCGCGTTTTCACGTTCGCAGCGGAATTCGGCCGTGAAGCGCGGGCGCACCTGCCATTCGAAACGCTGCTCGCGCCGCGACACCAGCGCGGGCCGCCCGGCAACAGCGCGGCTGGCAATGCCGGCGCCCCACACCAGGCGCACGCGTGCGTCAGCCACCAGCGGGCGCTGGCAGCGCAGCAGCAAGGCGTTGGCATCAGCGGCGCTGCGGCCTTGCTGGCGCAACACGGCGTCTCGCGCCGCGCCTTCCACCACCGCCACGGGCAGGCGGTCGAGCAGGCCTTCCATCTCGCACCAGGCGGCACGGCGCACGCTGGCCAGGTCCACCGCGCCGTTCAGGCGCAGCAGGAAATGCTGGTCTTCTTCGATGCGTGAACCGGGCCAGGGGTCCACCGAAGTGACCACCGGCGCCCCGGTGCTGAAGCGCTGTTCAAGCGGCCCTTGCCAGGCGCCAGATGCGCTGCCCGTGGCCACGAACGCGGGGTTCTGCTTCAGCGTGCAGCGTGCGCCGGCGGCCAGCACATCAGTCAAGTCAAAGGCCCAGCTGCGTTCGTTCAGCCAGCGTGCGTTGCCTGGCGGCGTGCCGCCTTCGCAGGCCAGCGTGTAGGGTGGCGGCTGCTGCAAGTTGCCCAGCGGCAGCACGGCCTCGCTGAAACGCACCAGCACCTGCTGCACCTGCGCCACTTCACCCACTGGCGAGATGCTGGCCACGGGCGCGGCACTTGCGGTGCCCGCCATCAATGCCACAGCCACCCCTGCGGCCCAGCCGCTGAACTTGTTCTTCATCGCCACCCCCTGCGCGCCCATTCTGGCGCGTGGGCCGGTGTTCAGCGAGGGGTCAAACGCGAGCTGTCACCCGAACCCGGGCGCTCTTCGCCCCGCATCTCGGCCACCAGTTCACGGCGCTGCTGGCTGATCTGGCGCAGGCGCGCGTCGATGACCGAAGCCTCGATGAAATCAGTGGTGGCGCCCTGGCGCGACAAGGCCTGCGCCGCACGCAGGCGGTCAATGGCGCCGCTGAGGTCGCCCACCGCCGCCCGCGCTTCGGCGCCGGCGCGCATGCCGCGCAGCCGCAGACCTTGCGCCTCGCTGGTGGCAGACAGCAGCTCCCACGCGTTGGCGTCGCGCTTGTTCTCGGTGACCCAGGTCTGCAGGTTCTCGGTGCTGCTGCGCAAGGGCACGGCGGCCGCCGCGCTGTCGGCGCGGTGCAGGGCCAGCGCCGCCTGTGCGCGCAGCAGCAACGGTGGCCGCTCTTGATACCCTGCCAACCCCAAGCCGAAGCTCGGGATCGGGCTCGGGCTCGAAGCCACGATGTCCAGCACCTGCAACGCCCCCGCAGCGTCGCCGGCGTTGATCAGCACCTGCGCCTGCAGCAGCCGCAGCACGCGTTCGGCCGCTGCCTCGCGCGGCGACGCACCGGCGGCCAGCTGCAGCGCCAGCGCCACCTGGCGTTCGGCACGCCCGTGGTCCTTCAACATCGAAGCCGCCAGCGCGCCGCCGTACAGCGCTGCGATGCGGTCTGAAAGCGCGGGCGAAGAAGTGGTGCCCGAAAGCCGCTGCAGCGCGGTGACGCTGTCGTCCATCAGCACACGCGAGCGCATCTGCATCAGCGCGTGCTGCACATCGGGCACCGAAGGCTGGTTGTCACCGAGCAGCGTGCGGTTGCGCGCTTCGCTGATGCGGTCGATGGTGAGCGGGTGGCTGCGCAGGTAGGGGAAGCCGCCGTTGTC
>JBBSCV010000333.1:0-4684 GCA_038249925.1 Burkholderiales bacterium | reverse complement strand
TTCATGCGGCTGGGTGCTGCCGACTTCGGCGCGCTGGCGCTGTCGTTCCTGCGGGTGGCCGGTGCCACCCTGCTGCTGCTGCCGCTGCTGGCCTGGCGCGGCGAGTTGCCAGCGCTGCGCCAGCACTGGCGCGCCATCGCGGTGGTGGGGGTGATCAATTCGGCGCTGCCCTTCGTGCTGTTCACGCTGGCAGCGATGGTGCTGGCCACGGGCCTGATGGCGGTGTTCAACGCCACGGCACCGATCTGGGGCGCGTTCTTCGCCTGGGTGTGGCTGGGAGAGAAGCTCGACCGCGGGCGCCTGCTGGGTTTGGGCATCGGCATCTCAGGTGTCGTCGGCCTGGCCTGGGGCAAGGCGGGCTTCACGGTGGGTGCCGGCGGCATGAGCCCGGCCCTGGGCATTGCCGCCTGCGTTGCCGCGACGGCGCTCTACGGCCTGGCCGCCAACTACACGCGCAAGCGCCTGACCGGTGTCGCGCCGATGGCCCTGGCCGCGGGCAGCCAGCTCAGCGCCACCGTGGTGCTGGCGCTGCCGGCGCTGTGGGCCTGGCCGGCGGTGCCCGTGTCGGCCACGGCGTGGGGCGCGGCCTTGTTGCTGGCAGTGCTGTGCACGGGCCTGGCCTATGTGCTGTATTTCCGGCTCATCGCCCATGCCGGCGCCACCAACGCCATCTCGGTGACCTTCCTCATCCCCGGCTTTGCCATCGGCTGGGGCTGGCTGATCATCGGCGAGCAACCCACGGTGGGCATGCTGGCCGGCTGCGCCGTCATTCTGCTGGGCACAGCGCTGGCCACGGGCCTGCTGAAGTGGCCTGCGCGCGCTGCGCCTACTTGAACTTCGATTGCGGCACGGTGCGCAGTTCGCCCGGCAGCGAGCCGATGTACTGCGCCATCGCCCTCAATTCACTCGGCTTGAACTGCTTCACCGTGCCCGCCATGATGGCGTTGCTGCGGCCAATCTGCGGGTTGCCGCTGGTGGCATAGGCACGCAAGGCAACGTTCAGGTAGTCGGCATGCTGGCCGGCGATCTTCGGGTAGCTGGGGTCGATGGGCTTGCTGTAGTTGGCACCGTGGCAGGATGCACAGGCGCCCTTGGCAAGCAACGCTGCCACTTCCGCAGACGGCGCGGCGGCGGGCGTGTCGGCCACCGTTTTCACCATCGACGCGCCATGCTTCTCGTAGAAGGCACCCAGGTCGGCCATGTCGACGTCTGTCAGTGTGATGGCGATGGCGCGCATCGTGGGGTGCTTGCGCTCGCCCTTCTTGTAGGCCTGCAAAGAAGCCACGATGTACTTCGCACCCTGGCCCGAGATCATCGGCACCCGGTGAACTTCGGGGAAGCTGGCCTGATAGCCCTTGATGCCGTGGCAGCCGATGCACATTGCGGCCTTCATCTCGCCAGCGGCGGCATCCTGGGCATGCGCTGCAGGCATCAAGGAAAGGGCACCGGCCAGGGCCGCGAGGAGGGTGATCGCTTTGCTCATCATCGAGGGAGTCGGGTTCTTCAAACGGGGCTGAAACCGGGCGTTGGCGCCGGTCTGCGCAGCAGCTCTCGAGTATAGGGTGCCCCCTTATACTGATTCGAGCCTCCAGCAACGCCGCGCGCCACCCCCTCACGATGAAGTTCCAAGGTTCCGAGCAGTACGTCGCCACCCAAGACCTGATGCTGGCGGTGAACGCGGCGGTGACGCTGAAACGCCCGCTGCTCGTGAAAGGCGAACCCGGCACCGGCAAGACGATGCTGGCCGAGGAAGTGGCCAGCGCGCTGAAGCTGCCGCTGCTGCAGTGGCACATCAAGAGCACCACCAAGGCGCAGCAGGGCCTGTACGAATACGACGCCGTGAGTCGCCTGCGCGACAGCCAGCTCGGTGATGAGAAGGTCAAGGACATCCACAACTACATCGTCAAGGGTGTGCTGTGGCAGGCCTTCACCGCCGATCAGCCGGTGGCCTTGCTCATCGACGAAATCGACAAGGCCGACATCGAGTTCCCGAACGACCTGCTGCGCGAAATCGACCGCATGGAGTTCTATGTCTACGAAACGCGTGAACTCGTGAAGGCGGTGCACCGGCCCATTGTCTTCATCACCAGCAACAACGAGAAGGAGTTGCCCGACGCCTTCCTGCGGCGCTGCTTCTTCCACTACATCAAGTTCCCCGATGCCGACACCATGCGCGCCATCGTCGACGTGCACTTCCCCGGCCTGAAAAAAGAGCTGCTCGCCGCCGCGCTGAAGACCTTCTACGACGTGCGCAACCTGCCCGGCGTGAAGAAGAAGCCTTCGACGAGCGAACTGCTCGACTGGCTGAAGCTGCTGGTGGCCGAAGACATTCCGCTGGAAGCGCTGCAGAGCAAGGACGACAAGGTGGCAGTGCCGCCGCTGGTGGGCGCGCTGCTGAAGAACGAGCAGGACGTGACGCTGTTCGAGAAGCTCGTGTTCATGCAGCGCCACAACCGCTGAAATGGTGCCCCCAAGCTCGCTAGAGCTCGCTACCCCCCATGGGGGCCGTCCGCCAGCGGCCCGGCAAAGCCGGTTCCGCGGCGGGAAGCTTAGGGGTGGCGGTTGACGGTGTCAGGCTGGCTCGAACCGGTCGAACTCGCCGGCCCGCACGTGCGGCTGCTGCCGCTGAGCCAAGATCACCACGACGCCCTGTGCGCGGCCACGCGCGACGGTGAGTTGTGGAAGCTCTGGTACACCGCCGTGCCCTCGCCCGAAGGCATGGCCGCAGAGATTCGGCGCCGGCTGGCGCTGCAAGCCACAGGCAGCATGCTGCCCTTCACGGTGCTGAATGACGGTGGCACCGTGGTGGGCATGACGACCTGCATGCACATCGACGCTGTGCACCAGCGGGTCGAGATCGGCAGCACCTGGTATGCCAGCAGCGCGCAACGCACGCCGCTGAACACCAACGCCAAACGCCTGCTGATGGGGCATGCGTTCGAGCAGCTGCAATGCATCGCGGTGGAATTCCGCACGCACCGCCTGAACACGCAGAGCCGGCGCGCCATCGAGCGCCTGGGCGCGCAGCTCGACGGCGTGCTGCGCGCGCACCAGCGCGCGGCCGATGGCAGTCTGCGCGACACCGCCGTCTACAGCGTCACGGCCGCCGAGTGGCCGGCGGTGCGTGCCCATCTGGATTGGCAACTTGCCAGACCGCGTGCAGCTCAAAGCGCGCGGCATCACACCAAGGAGACCCCGTGACTCAGAAGAAGAACATCACCACCGAAGAGCTCTGGCAGGTCGAACGCCTGGGCGCCCCCAGCCTGGCGCCCGACGGCGCGCAGGCCGTGGCCTCGCTGACGCGCTTTTCGATGGAAGACAACAAGGGCAGTTCGTCGCTGTGGCTGCTGTCCACGCTGGGCGGCGAACCGCGCCGCCTGACGAGCGCCGGCGACAAGGACGGCACGCCGCGCTGGAGCCCGCGTGGCGACTTGATCGCCTTCACCGCCAAGCGGGAACAAGAAGGCAGCAAGGACGCCGAAGCGCAGCTGTATGTCATCGCGCCCGACGGCGGCGAGGCACGACGCGCGGCCGAGGTGGCCACCGGGGTGGAAGCCTTTCGCTGGGCGCCCGATGGCAAACGGCTGGTCTTCATCAGCTGGGTCTGGCCCGAGCTGAAGGGAAGCAAGGCACAAGCGAAGAAGCTGAAGGAGTTCAAGGACCGCAAGGAAACTGGCTACGCCACGAGCGAGGCGCAATACCGCTTCTGGGACCGCAACCTGCCGATGGGCCGCGTCGCCCACCTGCACATGCTGGAACTGGGCAAGGACGGGCAGAGCGGCAAGGTGCGCAACCTGTTCGAAGGCACGAACTACGAACTGAGCCGCGCCGACCCCGATGCCAACCACTTCGACATCTCGCCAGATGGCAAGCGCCTGGTCTTCGCCTTCGACCCGGCACCAGAAAAGCGCCCCGACGGCCGCTGCGCGCTGGCTGAGCTTGAACTGAAAAGCGGCAAGATCAGGGTCATCGTGCAGGACGCCGAATTCGACCTCGGCACACCGCGCTACAGCCCCGACGGCGACCGCATCGCCTTCACGGCCAGCCACCAGGCCATCAAGCACACCATGCCAACGCAGCTGGCGGTGTGGAGCCGCGACGAGAACAGCTGGGACGTGGTCAGCGCCGAATGGGACCACGGTGTGCACGCGCCGCTGCAGTGGGAAGCCGACGGCCAGGCCGTGCTCTTTCCGGCCGAGCAGAAGGGCCGCACCCACCTGTGGCGCTTCGACCTGCCCGACCGCCGCGCCGAGGTCGTCTTCGAAGGCGGCTGGCTGGGTGGTTTCGACAAGGCCGCCGGCACGCTGGTGACGCTTTCCGACAGTTCATTGCACCCGGCGCGCCTGCACGCCCACCTGCCGGGCGAGCCGGCGCAGCGCATCGAACACTTCAACGACGAACTGCTGGCGACACTGAACCTCGGCAAGGTCGAAGAGGTGTGGCTGGAAGGTGCCAAGGCCGACGCCAAAGCCAAGCATGGCGACCCGGTGCAGATGTGGGTGGTCTACCCGCCAGGCTTCGACGCGAAGAAGAAGTACCCGGTGATGCACAGCATCCACGGCGGCCCGCACACCGGCCCGGGCGACAACTGGCACTACCGCTGGAACCTGCAGGTCTTCGCCGCGCAGGGCTATGTGGTGGCCAGCGTGAATTACCACGGCAGCAGCGGCTTCGGCTATGCGTT
>JBBSCV010000332.1:0-4769 GCA_038249925.1 Burkholderiales bacterium | reverse complement strand
GCGCCCACCAGCACCAGCACGGCGCTGACGGCGCCCTCCAGGATGTTGCGCACACTGATCTGGGTGGCGCCAATCTTCCACTGAATGGCGTCGAGTTCCTGCAGGATGATCGGCAGCGCGCCAGTCACCCACAACACCACGGCCAGCCACACCACCCAGGACAGGCTGCGCTCGATGACACGCACCAGCTGCGAAAGGGGGAAGCTGGCGCGCAGCACGCGCACCGTGAGGCGGATGACGGCCAGCGAGATGAAGATCGGCAACGCCAGCCTGAACACCGCCAGCGGCACCACGCCCTGCAACGCCCAGCGCGCCAGCAGCACCAGCAGCAGCACCAACAGCGGGAAGAAGATGCCGTCGACGACACCGTGGCCGAACCACATCGAGCCGCGGCGGGGCTCGGGCCCGCGCACCAGCCGCACCACCAGCCATGCCACCGCCAGGCAGCCGACGATGACGCCGAGTTCGATCAGCGCCGTAGGCTGCAGCAGCGCGTGCAGCAGTCGGCCGAGGTCCTCGGTCTTGAACTCGGCCGCCATCAGGCGACGTCGGCCAGCACGCGCAGGTGTGCGGCCACGCTGCGCGCCAGGGCGCTGAGGTGGTAGCCGCCTTCCAGGCAGCTGACAACGCGCCCCTGCGCGTGCTTGCGCGCCACCTCGACCAGGCGCTGCGTGATCCATTCGTAGTCGGCCTCGACCAGGCCCATCTGGCCGAGGTCGTCTTCGCGGTGGGCGTCGAAGCCGGCGCTGATGAAGATCATCTCCGGCCGGAATTCATCCAGCGCGGGCAGCCACTGCTGCTCGATGGCGTCACGCACCGCGGCGCCGCGCGTGTAGGGCGCCATCGGCAGATTGACCATGTTCGTGCCCTTGGGCACAGCCCCGCTGTAGGGGTAGAGCGGGTGCTGGAAGAAGCTGCACATCAGCACGCGGTCGTCGCCGGCAATGATGTCTTCGGTGCCATTGCCGTGGTGGACGTCGAAGTCGATGATGGCTACACGGCTCAAACCATGCACGTCCAGCGCATGACGCGCCGCGATGGCCACGTTGTTGAAGAAGCAAAAGCCCATGGCCTCGTCACGCGTGGCGTGGTGCCCGGGTGGGCGCACGCTGCAAAAGGCCGTGCTGGCGCGGCCGGCCAGCACGTCGTCGGTGGCGGCCACGGCCGCGCCGGCGGCGTGCATGGCGGCAGTGAGCGTGGCCGGGCAGGCGATGGTGTCGGGGTCGAGGGCGCGCGTTTCGCCGCTGATCTGCACCTGCTGAAGCAGATCGGAGATTTCGCCGACATAGCGCGAGGTGTGCGCGCGGGCGAGCTGTTCTGGTGTGGCTGCGGGGGCTTCGCAGAACTGCAGTGCCACGTCCAGGCCGGTGGCGCGCAGGTGGTCCGTGATGGCGTCGAGCCGTGCCGGGCACTCGGGATGGCCGGCGCCCATGTCATGCAGGCGGCAGGCGGGGTGGCTGTAGAACACGGTGCTCATCGAGGAATCAGTTTTACGCAATTCGGGTATGGTCCCGCGCATGGATGTTTCGCTTGCGCGCCAGCTGGAAAAACTGGTCGGCCAGATTAGCACGATCGTTGTCGGCAAACGCCCGCAAATCGAGGACTGCATCGCCTGCCTGCTGGCCGGCGGCCACCTGCTCATCGAAGACGTGCCCGGCGTGGGAAAAACGACGCTCGCCCATGCCCTGGCCATCAGCCTGGGGCTCGATTTCCGGCGTGTGCAGTTCACCGCCGACCTGATGCCCAGCGATCTCATCGGCGTGAGCGTTTTCGAGCGCGCCAAGGACCAGTTCGTCTTCCACCCCGGCCCGGTGTTTGCCCAGGTGCTGCTGGCCGACGAGATCAACCGCGCCGGGCCGAAGACGCAGAGCGCGCTGCTCGAAGCGATGGAAGAACAGCAGGTCTCGGTGGAGAACGAGACACGCAAGCTGCCGCAGCCGTTTTTCGTGATCGGCACGCAGAACCCGAGCGACCAGCTCGGCACCTACCCGCTGCCCGAGAGCCAGCTCGACCGCTTCCTGCTGCGCATCACGCTGGGCTACCCCGACCGCGCGGCCGAACGTGAACTGCTGGCCAGCGGCGACCGCCGCGACGCCGCCAAGGCCCTGCAGCCCGTGCTGCGGCCGGCCGACCTGATGCTGGCGCAACAGCAGGTGTTGAAGGTGCGCGCCAGCGAGGCCTTGCTCGACTATCTGCAGGCCTTGATTGCAGCCACCCGCTCGGGCGCCTGGTTCGTCGAAGGGCTGTCGCCACGCGCCGGCCTTGCGGTGCTGCGCGTGGCGCGCGCGCGGGCCTTGATGGGCGGGCGTGATTACGTCGCGCCTGACGACATCCAGGCCATCCTGCCGCAGGCCGTCGCCCACCGGCTGACGCCCATTGCCGGCGCCGGGCGCGGGGCCGCCGAGCAGGTGCGCGCGATGGTCGAAGCCACCGCCATTCCGTGAACACCGCCGCCGCCTCGCTGCCGGAGCCACTGCGCGGCCTGGCCGCATGGTCGCCACGCGCACGCTTTCGCCAGTGGCTGCAGAACCGGCTGCCGCCCACCGACACTTGGGTGCTGGGCCAGCGCAACGTCTACATCCTGCCCACGCGCGCCGGCCTCACCTTCGTGGCCACGTTGATGGTGATGCTGCTGGCCAGCATCAACTACCAGCTGAACCTGGGTTATGCGCTGACCTTTCTGCTGGCCGGTGCAGGCCTCGTCAGCATGCACCTCACCCACGGCAACCTGCGCGGGCTGACCTTGCATCTGCGCCCGGCGCAGCCGGTGTTTGCCGGTGAACCGGCGACGCTGGAAGTGGTGGTGCACAACCCCGGCAACGAGCGTCATGCGCTAGGGCTGCGCTTCGAGGCGGCCGACGCGAGCGCCGGGCTGGCGTGGTGCGATGCACCGCGCCAGGGCCAGGCGTCGGTGCACTTGAGTCTCGTGCCAGCGCGGCGTGGCTGGCAACCCGTGCCCACGCTGATGGTGGAAACGCTGTTCCCTTTCGGGTTGTTCCGCGCCTGGACGGTGTGGCGCCCGGCAGCGCGTGTGCTGGCCTGGCCTCGGCCTGAACACCCGGCGCCCGCGCTGCCGCTGGGCACGGCCCAGCACGGTGACGAACGCGCCAGCCGGCGTGGCGAAGGGGGCGAACTCGACGGCGTGCGCCCCTGGCGGCGCGGCGACACCATGCGCCAGGTGGTGTGGAAGAAGGTGGCACGCAGCGGTGAACTGGTGAGCCGCGAAACCACCGGCAACGCGCAGCGTGAGCTCTGGCTCGACTGGACCGAAGCCCACGCTGCCGACCCCGAACAGCGCCTTTCGCGACTGGCCGCGTGGGTGCTGGCGGCAGAACACGAAGGCCTGGACTTCGGCCTGCGCCTGCCCGGCCGTGTACTGCCGCCCGGCCAGGGCGACGCGCACCGCCGCGCCGCGCTGGACCTGCTGGCGCTGCATGCCTGAAGGGCCCGCACGCATGTTCGGCACCTTGACGATGCGTGCGGCCCACCTGCCGCGCGACACCCGCGACACGCTCTTCCACCTGGGCGTCATCGCCTGGGCCATTGCGCCGCACACGCTGCACCTGCCGCTGTGGTGCGGCGCCATGGCGGCGCTGCTGCTGCTGTGGCGCGCGCGCCTGGCGCTGACGGGCGGCGCCCTGCCGGGCCGCTGGGTGGTGGTGGGCTTGCTGGTGCTGGCCGCGGCAGGCACCTGGTGGGATGAACGCACGCTGCTGGGCAAGGAAGCCGGCATCACGATGCTGGTGGTGCTGATGGCGCTGAAGACACTGGAGCTGCGCGCGCGGCGCGATGCGCTGGTGGTCTTCTTCCTCGGTTTCTTTCTCGTCCTCACTCATTTTCTTTATTCGCAAAGCCTGCTCACCGGCCTGTGGCTGCTGGTGGCGGTGTGGGGCCTGTTGACGGCGCTGACGCTGGCGCACATGCCGGTGGGCCGCCCCAGCTTGTGGCGCGCGGGTGCGGTGTCGGCCCGCGCGGCGGCCCTGGGCGTGCCGCTGATGGTGCTGCTGTTCATGCTGTTCCCGCGCATCGGCCCGCTGTGGGGCCTGCCGAACGATGCCCAGGGGCGCACGGGCCTGTCGGGCAGCATGCGCCTGGGCGGTGTGGCCAGCATCGCCGAAGACGACAGCATTGCGCTGCGCCTGCGCTTCGAGGGCCGCGCGCCCAGCCCCGAGCAGATGTACTTTCGCGGGCCGGTGCTGGCGGCATTCGACGGCCGCGAGTGGACGCGCGGGCGCTCCGCCTTCCCGCCTTCGATGCAGCCGCAGCTGGATTTGACTGTGCGCGGCGAGCCGCTGCGCTACGAGATGACCCTGGAGCCCAGCCGCCTGCCGCTGCTGCCGCTGCTGGAGATGACGCCCAACCGCGCCGACAGCGCACCGCAGCTGCCCGGCTGGCTGCCCCGGCAACGTGCCGACGGCCAGTGGCAGCTGGAACGCCCGCTGCATGAACGTGTGCTGGTTCAAGCCACCAGCTACATGGCGCACAGCCACGGCCCGCGCGAAAGCATCATCGGCCTGCGAGACTTCGTCGACCTGCCGGCCGGCGCCAACCCGCGCACGCTCGAATGGGCTGCAGCACTGCGCAGTCGGCCCGACCTGGCCACGGCCGATGCGCGCACGCTGGCCCAGGCGGTGCTGCGCCACATCCGCACCGGCGGCTACACCTACACGCTGGAGCCCGGGACTTACGAAGACAACGCCATCGACGAGTTCTGGCTCGACCGCAAACTCGGCTTTTGCGAACACTTCGCGAGCGCCTTTGTGGTGGTG
>JBBSCV010000331.1:0-4789 GCA_038249925.1 Burkholderiales bacterium | reverse complement strand
GTGCGCGCGCTGCGCATTCCGCAGCAGGCGCACGAGGCCTACTTCACCGCGCTGTTGATGAGCATCAACGGCTGGTCTTCCTGGTGCGCCTACCAGCGCTGGCAGGCACGGCTTTCTGGCCGCGATGACGACCACATCGTGCACATGCTGGCCATCCGCCTGGCCTGGGAATGGCTGCTGCACGAAGGCCACGCTGAAGCAGGCGTGGCGGCGGGCTTGGCGTCCGCCTGGGGCGGGGCCGAAGGCGCGGTCGCCCGCGCGCAGGCCGTGCAGAGCCGCGCCTGGCTGTGGCATGCGGCGCTGGAGCGTGCCTACCAGGCGCCGCTGGCGCAAGCCTTGATGGCCGGGGCACCCAAGCCCGAAGCGGTGCAGGCAACGCCGGCCGTGCAGGCCGTGTTCTGCATCGACGTGCGCTCCGAGGTCTACCGCCGCGCGCTCGAGGCGGGCAGCACGAACCAGGTGCAGACCCTGGGCTTCGCGGGCTTCTTCGCACTCTTCATCGAGTACCAACCGCTGGGCAGCGAGATGGTGCGGCCGCAGTTGCCCGGCCTGCTGTCGCCCGGGCTGTGCGTCACCGACGAATGCGATACGCCCACGCTCGCGACAGCGTTGTCCAAGCGCCGCAAGCAGAGTTTGCTGATGCGCCAGCAGTGGCAGACGTTTCGCGGTGGCGCCGGTTCCACGTTCTCCTTCGTGGAAGCCTGCGGGCTGCTCTACGCCGGCAAGCTGCTGAAGAATCACCTGGGCGGCGAGCGCAATCCTGCGCCTGTGGAACTGACGGGCTTGCCCGAGGCCGAGCGCGACACGCTGCGCCCGCGTTTCCCCACCACTGGCGGGCCCGACGCCGAGGCGCGCGTCAACATGGCCGCCACGGCGTTGGGTGCGATGGGTCTTTCCAGCGGCTGCGCGCGGGTGATCCTGCTGGCCGGGCATGGCAGCACCAGCGCCAACAACCCGCATGCCGCGGGGCTGGACTGCGGTGCCTGCGGCGGGCAGACCGGCGAGGTGAACTCGCGTGCGCTGGCCGCGCTGCTGAACGACCCGGCCGTGCGCAAAGGTCTGCAGCAGCGCGGGCTGGCTGTGCCTGAAAGCACGGTCTTCGTCGGCGGGCTGCACAACACCACCACCGACGAGATGCTGCTGTACGACACCGACCTGCTGCCGTCGAGCCACGCGAAAGACCTGGAGGTGCTGCGCGGCTGGCTGGCCGATGCGGCCAAGCGCACGCGCGCCGAACGCGCCGGCCTGCTGGGTCTGGCGAGCCTGGCTGCCACGCCCGGCGCTCTGCAGGAATCCATCGCATCACGCACCAGCGACTGGGCGCAAGTGCGACCGGAGTGGGGCCTGGCCGGCTGCGCTGCCTTCATCGTGGCACCGCGCAGCCGCAGCCGCCACATCAACCTGGGCGGGCGCAGCTTCCTGCACGACTACTGGTGGGAGCGCGACCCCGGCTTCAATGTGCTGGAGCTGATCATGACCGCGCCGATGGTCGTGACGAACTGGATCAACATGCAGTACTTCGCGTCCACGGTGGACAACAAGTTCTACGGCAGCGGCGACAAGGTGCTGCACAACGTGGTGGGCGGCAACGTCGGCGTGTTCGAGGGCAACGGCGGTGACCTGCGCATCGGCCTGCCGATGCAGTCCCTGCACGACGGCGAGAACTTCGTGCACACGCCGTTGCGCTTGTCGGTGTTCATCGAGGCGCCGCGCGTGGAGATCGACCGCATCATCGACAAGCACGCCGTCGTCAAGCAGCTCGTCGACAACGGTTGGCTGTTCCTGTTCCACATCGAGCCGGCGGGCACGGCGGTGTCTCGGTATTGCCCGGGTGGGGCGTGGCAAGCCGTTGAAGCGACGCACTGACGCTTCGGGTAATTTCCCAGGACGTGGTGTGAGCGAATTCACCGCCGGGAACCGGCCATTCGGGAGCAGATCGGCCTGCATCATGTGCCATAGCCGCAGCGGGGGGCCGTGCGAAATCAGTGCACCAACTCCGCACGCGGCAGCTTGGCGGCGCCGGCGTCAAAAGTCAGGAAGCGGTCGCGGCCGAGGTGCGTTGCACGCGCCACGAGCAAGCAATTCGCGAAGTCAGAAGATGGGACCTGCCCAAAGAGGTACAGGGCCTCTTCGAACGTCGGCGCATGTTCGAATTCGATGCCTGGCGTCTCGCGCATCGCGATGACGGCTGCCGTCATCGAAGCCCGGTCGACGTTGTAGCGGCTGCGAAGGACCCAGTCGGTTTCCAGCAGCGCGCACAGCGTGACGAGGAGCGGCTCGCCGCTGGCGGATGCCTCGGCGACCACACGTTGGGCCGCAGCGCACTGAGCCGCAGCCGTCGGGTCCTGCACGAGCACGCGCACCAGCACGTTGGTGTCGATGGCCGCACTCATTCCGGCAGACGCATCTCGTCGACGGCGACGCCTGGCTGGCCCGGCCGCGTCAGCATGCCGACGAGGTCGACCAGGCGCCGCGTCTTCGGCCGCACGACGACAGTGCCATTGCTCAACAGCGACCAGGCAATCTTGTCACCGGCCTGCAGGCCCAGGCGCTCGCGCACGTCACGCGGAATCGTGACCTGGCCCTTGATGGACATGGTGGTCGGCTCGGACATTCGGCACTCCAGATTTACGATTTGCGTTATCGCAAAGCGGCGCGGATCGCGAGGTCAACCACAGGGCGGCAATGACCCGCCAAGGCGCCACCGATCACGAGGGCTCACCGTTACCGATGTCCAGTGCTCGGCAGGCTGGTTCGGACCCGGTGCGCCAGCTGCCGACCTCTTGCTGCCCGCCACGGTTCTCGCGACCGCCGAGCGCTGCACCTTGAAAGCTGACATCGACCGACATCCAGGTGTGGCGACGTAATTTCGAGAGCCGTCGTTCGACGCGGCTTGCCGCTACTTGACCTCAGGTGCCGGCTGAACGACTGCTGCTCAAGGGCTCGAACTGGCGCTGCTGGCTCTTCTTGTCCAGAAAGAGCGACCCCGTTGCAGAACTCGCGGCTGAGTTTCGGTCAACGTCGCCTACTCGCCTACTCGCCTACTCGCCTACTCGCCTCCAGGCGATGCGTGCTGGATCTCGGTCACCGGGGCGGCGCTCCTCGCAGAGGGTAGCGACAAAGCGAAGTCCTTGTGGAGCCGACCAGCCGACACGTGGGTGTCCGGCGGCCCGACAGATCCTGATCTTGCCGTTGCCCATGTGCGCATCGTCCATGTCAGCAAATGGAACGTCGGCGCCAACCCCCGGCTCCCGGCCGGCCCTGAGCAGCGAGAACGTCGGTTTCCGCCCGCCCGATCACCTGCCGACCCAGACCACGCCCGCCAGCAAGAGCGTGGTCTTGCTGTTCGAACGATGCTGAGCATCCCACGCCGCGCCGGTCGCCAGCGCGGCAGTCCCGGCTCCTTGCAGGTCTCCTCCGCGTTCAGCGCCAGACCAGCGCCGATCCCCGCGCGAGGCGCACGCCAAAGAGAAGTCGAACACGCTTTTTCCTTCTCACCGGCATCCGAAGGAGGGACCGTTGGACATCCGATGGCTGCCAGAGTGCTGCCCACTGTCTTGCCAATCGCAAAGTAGCGCTTGTCCTACGGGGCCCGACGACAGGCACTGATCGCGCTGCAGGTGCCGATCGCGAACGATGCTGCATGTCGACATACCCCGGACGGGTGCTGGTGCGCCTGATGACCTACAACATCCACAAAGGCTATGCGCCGTTCAAACGGGGTTTCCGTTTGGCCGAACAGCGCGAAGCCTTGCATGCGCAACAGAGTGACCTGATTTTTCTGCAAGAGGTGTGCGGCCACGAAGCCCTGCCCGAGGCAGACGCGCCGGGCGCGTCTGTCAGTGCGGTCTCGCCAGGGTCGCCAGACTGCATGCAGCACTGCGAGTACATGGCCGACAAGCTCTGGTCATCGCACGCCTGGGCGCGCAACGCCGTCACTGGCAACCGCGCGCATGGCAACGCGGTGATGTCACGCTACCCCATCGTGCGCTGGCACAACCATCTGCTGGAAATGGAGGGCGACGAGCCGCGCGGGCTGTTGCATTGCGAGATTCAGCTGCCCAGCCAGGAACAGCCGTTGCACGCGGTGTGTGTGCACCTGGGCTTGCGAGATTCCCACCGACGGCAGCAGCTGGACCGCCTGCGCTCCTTGGTGGATGAAGATGTGCCCGCGTCGGCACCGCTCGTCGTCGCCGGCGACTTCAATGACTGGCGCTTGCGCGCCTCCGGCGTCTTGCGAGGTAGCGGGCTGGAAGAGGTCTTCGAGCGCGCCGATGGCGCCGCGGCACGGAGCTTTCCTTCCTGGCTGCCGACCTTGCGGCTGGACCGAATCTACGTGCGACACGTGCGGCACGCCCGAACCCTGCGGTTGACGCCGCACCCCTGGTCGCGTCTGTCAGACCATCTGCCCCTGGCGGCAGAAATCGAGATCTGAGCCATGGCATTGCGTTGGACCGAAGGCAACCGATTCACGCTGCTGGAGAACGGCGAAGCCTATTTTCCGCGGGTATTTGCAGTCATTGCAGCAGCGCGCCAGGAAGTGCTGCTGGAGACCTTCATCCTGTTCGACGACAAGGTGGGCAAACAGCTTCGCGAAGCCCTGCTGTCAGCAGCCGGCCGGGGCGCCAAGGTGCAGGTGCTGGTCGATGGCTGGGGTTCGCCCGACCTGGGTGCCGGGTTCCTGAACCCGTTGCTTGAGGCCGGGGTTCAGGTCAGGGTCTTCGATCCGGCGTACACGGTGCTGGGGTATCGCATCAACCCGATTCGCCGCATGCACCGCAAGATCGTG
>JBBSCV010000330.1:0-4798 GCA_038249925.1 Burkholderiales bacterium | reverse complement strand
TGGCTGAGGATGAGGAACTCGGTCTTCGACAGGTTCATCGACATGACCCAGTTCTCGACCAGTTCCTGCCCGCCCAGCAGCGCGAAGGCGGCTGAGAAAATGGCGCTGCCGACGAACAACCAGCACACCATGGCGCTGGTCTTGGCGGTGAGGAAAACGCTCTCTTTCAGCATCGTCAGATTGAACTGACGGTAAGCCACGGCGAGCAGGAAGCCGCCCAAAGCGCCCACCGCTGCGGCCTCGGTGGGCGTGGCCAGGCCCATCACGATGCTGCCCAGCACTGAAATGATGAGCACCAGCAGCGGGAAGAAGCTGCTCAGCAGCATCTTGAAGATCTCCAGCCGCTGAAAGCTCAGCAGTCCGTAGAAGCCCACCAGCGCCAGCGCGCCGACGCCGGTGCCGATGTACCAGCCCTGGGTGGCGGGCGTACGCCCCGCCGGCGCGGTGGCTTCGGGCTCGGGCGGTGGTTCCCGCACGCCGCCTGCCGAGGCGCTGTCAACTTCGGCTGGCCCGCCGTCGTCGGCACCTGGGGGCTCCTCCAGGTCGCCTTCGGCAGGCGGTTCCATCAGATCGCCTTCGGCCGGCGGCTCTTTCAGGTCGCCGACATCGGCGGCGGGGGGCTCGGCCAGGCCACCTCCGCTGCGGGTGACTTCCCCCTCGTCGGCACTCAGCGTCTGCAAACCACCGCCCGATTCGAGCGTCGCCGCGCTGCGTGCCAGGTCGGCGCGCTCGTCGGCGTTCAGCGGGCGGGTGTTGGAATTCCAGCTCATGCCGGCCACTGCCAGGAAAAGCATCGCCGGCAGCAGTACCACACCCAGTTGCTTGAGGAGGTGGCCCAGCGGCACGTCGACGTTGCTACGCCCCTTCAACGCCAGCAGCAGCGCCGGCAGTGCGGTGTTGCCGATATGGGCGGCGATGGGCTCGGTCAGCGGCGGCAGCGGCACGAAACGTTCGGCAGCCGACAGCGGCGGCATCAGCGCCGGCTTCAGCTTGGCCAGGATGACGATGTACAGCACATACAGGCCAGCCAGCATCAGCCCGGGAAAGAAGGCGCCAGCGTAAAGCTGCACCACCGAGACGCCGGCCGTGGCGCCATAGACGATGAGCATCACGCTGGGCGGGATCAGGATACCGAGGCAACCACCGGCGGTGATGGCGCCGGCCGATACGCGCACGTCGTAGCCGCCGCGCAGCATCTGCGGGAAGGCCAGCAGTCCCATCAGCGTGACCACCGCGCCGACGATGCCTGTGGCGGTGGCGAACACCGCGCAGGTGAAGAGCGTGGCCACGGCCAGGCTGCCCGGCACGCGCGACATCGCCAGATGCATGCTTCTGAAGAGCTTCTCGATCAGGTTGGCGCGTTCGACCAGGTAGCCCATGAACACGAACAGCGGGATCGCGATGAGCACATCGTTGCCCATCACCTTGAAGGCGCTCTGCACCATCAGCGTGAGCGTCTTGCTGGTGTTCTCTTCATAGGCGATCCAGGTGAAGATCATGCCCATGCCCATCAGCGTGAAGGCCGTGGGAAAGCCCAGCATGATGGCCACCACCACCAGCGACAGCATCATCAGCCCGAGATGGCCGTTGGTCACCTTGTCGGCCGAGAGCAGCATCACCGCCGTGCCGGCGATGAGGAGCGCCATGAGCGCGAAGCCGAACCAGAGTTCCTTGCGAATCTTCACTTCGTCGCCCCTTTTTTGACGACGAACTTGTCGAGGTCGGCGATGTCTTCGTCTTTCACGTGCACCATGGCTTTCAGCTTGTCGACGTCGACCTCTTCGACGTCTCGTTCACGCGAGGGCCAGACGCCATAGCGCAAGCAGGCGATGCAGCGCACCATCTCGACGATGCCCTGCAGCAGCAACATGCCGCCGGCCAGCGGGATGGCGAACTTGAACGGGTACAGCGGCAGCGGCGTCGCGCTGAAGGTGCTTTCGCGGATGGCCAGCGATTCGTTGGCGAAGATCCAGCCCGCGTAGGTCAGCGCGACGACGCCCGGCATGAAGAAGATGAAATACAGCAGCAGGTCCAGCGTGGCCTGCGTGCGCGGGCGGAAGAAGCCGTAGAGCACGTCGCCGCGCACGTGGCCGTTCTTGCTCAGCGTGTAGGCGCCCGCCATCATGAACAGGGTGCCGTACATCATGATCTGGGCGTCCAGCGCCCAGTCGTGCGGGTCGTTCAGCACGTAGCGGGAGAAGACCTCCCAGCTGATCATCAGCGTCAGCGCCACGATCAACCAGGCGAAAAGCTGGCCCAGCCAGGTGGACGTGCGGTCCACCAGCAACAGTAGGCGTTGCATTGCGGCAACCTCCGGGAGAAACAGACATCGGGCCGAGAAATGTGGCCCAGCAAAAAGGGCCACCGGCCGGTTTGGCAGCGGTGGCCCTGGAGGGGCGTCGATCGAAAGATCAGGCCTTCCTGGCGGGGCGGAAGTAGTGGTTCCAGGCCATCTTGAAGTCGACCGAGTAGTCGTTCTGCCATTCGCCCGCGCGTTGTGCGTAGGCCCTCTGTGAATCGAGCACCTTCTTGAACAGCGGGTTCTCGCCGGCCTTGGCCGCAATCACCTTGTCCCAGGCCGCCAGTTGCGCGCGCAGGATGGCGTCGGGCGTCTTGTAGAAGTTGATCTTCGCGTTCTTCAGCTCGATGTAGTCCTGGCTGTTGCGCTGAATCGCCTTCCACGACATGTCGGCACTGGCGGCCTGCACGCTGTAGTCGATGACGGACTTCAGCTCGGCCGGCAGTGCGTCGTACTTGGTCTTGTTGAAGAGAATTTCGAACTGTTCGCCGCTCTGGTGGAAGCTTTGCAGCATGCAGTTCTTCACCACGTCGGGGAAGCCCAGCAGGCGGTCGGAGCTGGCGTTGTTGAACTCGGCAGCGTCGATGAGGCCGCGGTCCAGTGCCGGCACGATTTCACCGCCCGGCAGCGGGTTCACCGCCATGCCCAGTTCCTTGAACACGTCCACTGCCAGGCCCACGGTGCGGAACTTCAGGCCCTTCAGGTCGGCCACGCTGCGCACCGGCTTCTTGAACCAGCCCAGCGGCTGCGTCGGCATGGGGCCGTACACGAAGGACACGACGTCGATGTTGAGGGACTTGTAGATTTCCTTCAGCATGGCGTCGCCGCCGCCGTAGTAGTGCCAGCTCAGCACCATGTTGGGGTCCATGCCGAAGGCCGGGCCCGAGCCCCACAGCGCCAGCGCCGTGTTCTTGCCGTAGTGGTAAGCCAGCACGCCGTGGCCGCCGTCGAGCGTGCCCTTGTTCACGGCGTCCAGCAGCTGGAAGGCTGGCACGACAGAGCCAGAAGGCAGCACTTCGATCTTCAGACGGTTGCCTGCCATGTCGTTCACCTTCTTGGCGAAGTCATTGGCGTACTCGTGGAAGATGTCCTTCGCAGGCCAGGTGCTCTGGAAGCGGAAGGCCACGGTCTGGGCCGACGACACCATCGGCGTGGCCAGTGCGCCAGCGCCGACGGCACCGGCTGCGGCGTTTTTCAGAAAACTGCGGCGGGGTGCCGGCTTGAGGGCTTCGGTCATCTATCTGTCTCCAATCAGAGGGGGATGCATTTTCGGGCGCAGTGTGGTATTTCCGCACCTGACCCGAATATCCCCGTCGCTGCGCCGGGTGGCAAGTCGGTGTAACCCGGCCCGCCGCCCATCGAGGTTCAAGGTGTTTTGACTTGCGAGCCAGCAATCGGCCGCCGCCCTTCCACCTGCACCAGCAGGCGCACCCGGTTGCCCACCAGCGGCAAGCCGAAGCTGGCGCCGTATTCACTGCGCAGCACCTCGCCTTCGAAGTCACCGCCACACACCTCGGCCCGCAAGGCGGCGCTGTCGTCCAGGCGGCAGGCGTAGCGCAGCGCCGTCAATTCCAGCGGCAGGCTCACGCCGCGCCAGGTGAATTCGCCGCGCAACGTCGCCACCCGGCCCTGGCTGAAGGTGAAACGGGTGGCGACGAAGTAAGCCTCGGGAAAGGCCTCGCTGGCCAGCAGGTCGTCTTGCCGCAGGCGGGCATCGAAAAAGCCGAGTCCCGTGCTGACGCTGCCGGTGCGCACGGCCAGACGCACATCACCGCTGCCGGCTGCGGCGTCGAGCAGCACACGGCCGTTGATGGGCCCGATGCGCCCGCGGATGGTGCTGGTGTTGAAATGCAGCACCTCGAAGTGCACCCAGCTGCGATCCGGGTCCAGCACGTACTGCAGGGGCTGCGCGCGTGCGGCGCTGGCGCACAGCAGCCCGCAAATGACAAGGGGCAGCATCGAAGGCATCTTCATGCCCCGATGCTGCCCCAAGCGGGCAAACCGCGGTTACTGCTTGATCGCTTCCACCTGCACCACCAGGCGCACGTTGTCCGGAATGCCGGGCAGGCCATAGGTGCTGCCCCACAGGCTGCGCTGGATGGTGGTCTCGAAGTCGCCGCCGCAGACTTCGCGCTTGAAGAACGGGTTGTCGTAGCAGTTGAAGCGGCTGGCCTTCAACTCCACCGGCTGCGTCTTGCCCAGCATCGTCAGCGTGCCTTGCACGGCGCTGACCTTGGTGCCGTCGAAACTGAAGCCGCTGGCCTGGAAGCGCGCCGTGGGGTGGGTGGTGACGTCGAAGAAGTCCTTGCCCTTCAGGTGGTTGTCGAAGGGCGCCACGCCGGTGTTGATGCTGGCCATGTCGATGGTGATGTCGATCTTGCCGGTCTTGGCCGCGCGGTCGATCTCGATCTTGCCTTCCTTCTTGTCGAAGCGGCCACGGCTCGTGGAAGTGCCGAAATGCAGCGCTTCCCAGGTGACGAAGGTGTGCGTGGGGTCCAG
>JBBSCV010000329.1:0-4802 GCA_038249925.1 Burkholderiales bacterium | reverse complement strand
CGCACCAGGCGTTCCAGGTCGTCGTAGGCCAGCCAGCTGGCCAGCATGCGGCGGTCGACCGGCTCGGGGAAGCTCGAGCCGATGCGCAGGCTCACGGTCTCGATGCCCCAGCGGTCGAAATACAACTGCGCCAGGTTTTCGCCGAAGGCTTTGGACAGGCCGTAGAAACCGTCCGGCCGCATGGGTGCGGCGGGGCCGATGGTGCGGCTCTGCTCGTAAAAACCGGTGACGTGGTTCGAGCTGGCATAGACGATGCGCCGCACGCCGTTGACGCGCGCCGCCTCGTACACGTGGTACGCACCAACGATGTTGGCCGGCAATATTTCTTCGAAGGAATGCGGCGTGGAAACACCGCCCAGGTGCACCACGGCGTCCACGTCCTGAAGCAGGGCACGAACGGCGGCCTTGTCTTGCAGCGCCGCGCTGACGGTTTCTTCCGCTGGCCAGGCTGCTGTCAAGTGCGCCTGGTCACTGACGCGCAGCACATCGCACAGCGCGTGCAAGCGCGGGCGCAGCACCCGGCCCAAGTTGCCGGCCGCGCCGGTAAGCAACAGGCGGTGGAAGGGCTTGGAGGGGGCTTCTGACATGGCATTGTTCGGGATGAAAGGTGTTCAAGGCACAGGCCACAAAAGCCGTGCGACATGGTCGGGCGCCACGCCTTGCAGCGCGGCCAAAGCCGCGGCTGTGCCCGGGGTCGGCAAGGCGCGCTGCGCCTGCAGCAGCCCCGGCACGGCGGGTGGCAGCACGGGGCTGCGTTCCAGCGAGGTGGCGTGGTGCCAGGCCTCGGGGGCGGTCACGGCAGCAGAGATGAAAGCGACCACCGCGCCCAGGCTGCGGCCTGCGGCTTCAGCCCGCCACAGGTCGGGCGTGCAGGGCTGCGGGCTGCGCAGGCAGGCGGGGTCGGCGGGCGGCGGCTGCGAGCCGGTGCGTGCCGCCAGCACGCGGCTGTAGTGCGCCAGCCGCGTCATCGCTTCCAGCGTGAAGGTGTGATAGTGGAACGGCCGCGTTCGTGCCAGTTCCAGCGGCAGGCGGCCCTGGGTGTCGATCTGCGCGGTGAACCGCTTCGTCAGCACGTCGGCCAGCAATTGCTGCGCCCGCGCCAGCTGCCCCGTGTGCAGCCACAGCGCGGCCATCTGCACGTCGTAGAACATGCCGTGGTTGTTGCGTTCGGCGGCTGCATCGCGGCCCAGTGTGCTGCTGTCTAGCCACTGCGCGTAGTCGATGAACCACTGGCGCAAGGCTGACCGCTCGGTCGCGTTGAGGGGCTCGGCGGTCCTGGCCGGCTCGATCAAGGCCAGCGCATCGAAGACCCACCACAGGTCGCGGGTGTCGATGAGGCCGATGCCGCGCCCCTCGGCCACACCGGGCACCGCCTGGGCAAAGCGCAGGCTCGGATTCATGCGCGTGGCGGGCGCCAGGAACCAGGTGCGCAGCACCACCGCAGCCTGCGCCGCGTAACGGCTGTCGCCGCTGAAGTGGTAGGCCAGAGCCAGGTCGCGCAGGTCGGCCAGCATCGCTTGCAGGCGGATCGAGTCCATCGCCTCGCCCAGCACCTCGGGGTTGCGCTGGCCGTCGCGCTGCACATAGGGCAGGCCGTTGGCGGTGTCGGGGTTCGGCCACCAGTACGGGCCCATACTGATGTAGTCGTGCTTGTCGCCGGAGGGTGGCACGGTGGTCTTGTGGACGACGCTGCGCGGCGGTGTGATCAGGGCCCGATCAGCACGGCGCATCAGCGCTGTGTAGGCGGGCTGCACGCGGGCATCGCCTTCACGCAGGCGCTGGCGCGTCAGGGCCAGCGCGTCGGGTTGCAGGGTCAGCAAACCTGCCGAATGAGTGTGGCTCGTGTTGACCGCGGGTGCAGATGGCGCCGCCGCGGGCGTCGGCTGCGGTGCTATCGGTTCCACTGCGCAAGCCCCCAGCAAGACGGCGGCACCCATCAGCAACAGCCCACGCAAGAAAGTGTCGAGCAGCCTCATCGGTCTTCTTCCGCAGCGCCCAGCCGCAAGCCGCTTGCGGCATCGAAAAAGTGAAGTTGCTGCAAGGGCAGATGCAGGTGCGTGCGGTCGCCGGGCCGCAGTGCGGGCCGGTCGGTGGTGCTGACCGATATTTCGCCAGCTTCGGTGGACAAATCGATCTGCGACTGCGCGCCAGTGAATTCGACGGCACGCACCTGGGCCGAAACACCAGCGTCGGCCAACCTCAGGTGTTCCGGCCGCACACCCAACACCACGCGTTCGCTGCTGGGTGCTGCGCCGGGTGGCAGCGGCAGGCGAATCGCGCCCCAATGCGCGTGGAGGCCGCTTGCATCGCGCTGCACCGGCAGTTCGACGAAATTCATCGCTGGCGATCCGATGAAGCCAGCGACGAAGCGGTTGACCGGCCGGTCGTACAGGGCCGTCGGCGTGCCGGCCTGCTCGATACGGCCGCCGCGCAGCACGACGATGCGGTCGCCCATGGTCATGGCCTCGACCTGGTCGTGCGTGACATAGACCGACGTGGTGCGGCTGCGCTGGTGCAGCGCACGAATCTCGCCGCGCACGCTGGCGCGCAGCGCGGCGTCCAGGTTCGACAAGGGTTCGTCGAACAGAAAGGCCGCCGGCTCACGCACCATCGCACGCCCCATCGCCACGCGCTGGCGCTGCCCGCCAGACAAGGCGGCCGGCCGCCGGTCCATCAGGCCTTCCAGGTTGAGCATGCGCGCCGCTTCGTCGACACGACGGGCAATCTCGTCCTTCGGGCGCTTCAAGAGCTTCAGGCCGAAGCCCATGTTCTCGCGCACCGTCATCTGCGGGTAAAGCGCATAACTCTGAAACACCATGGCGATGTCGCGATCTTTAGGCGCGCTGTGGGTGACATCTTGCCCGCCCATCAGGATGCGGCCGCTGCTGGCTGCTTCCAGCCCCGCGATCAGGCGCAACAAGGTGCTCTTGCCCGACCCGCTGGGGCCGACCAGGACGCAGAACTCGCCGTCGGCGATGGCCAGGTTCACGTCGGTGATGACGGCCGTGGTTTCGAACTGCTTGTGCAGGGCGGTGAGCTCGATGGCTGCCATATGCTTCCGTTCAGCCCTTCACTGCACCAGCCAGCAGGCCGCGGTTGAAGGCACGCTGCAGGCCCAGGTAAACGACGATGCTGGGCACCATGGCAATGACGCTGATGGCGATGAAGACCGCAGGCTTCATCGTTTCGTCGGCGCGCACCGAGGCCAGCGCCACGGGCAGGGTGTAGAGCGTTTCGCGGTTCGTCACCAGCAGCGGCAACAGGTACTGGTCCCAGATCATGATGAAGCCGAACACCGCGGCCGTGCCCAGCGCCGGTTTGCACAGCGGCAGGATGACGAGCCAGAACACCTGCCAGTCGCCAGCACCGTCCACTCGCGCGGCTTCTTCCAGTTCCATCGGAATGGCGCGCATGAACTCGGTCAGCATGAAGATCGAGAAGGCCCAACCCACCACCGGCAAGATCATGCCCAGGTGCGTGTTCTGCAAGCTGATGTTGAGCAGCGGCAAGTTGCCCAGCACCATGAACAGCGGAATGGCGATGACTTCCTCGGGCAGCATCATCGTGCACAAGATCAGGAAGCTGACGAGGGCCAGGCCGCGGAAACGCTTGCGTGCCAAGGCATACGCCGCCAGCACGCTGACAGCCAATTGCAGCACCGTGCCCACCACCACCACGATGACTGAATTCAGCAGATAGCGCCAGGCTTGCGCTTCGACCCAGGCATAGCGAAAGTTCTCCAAGGTGGGCTGTTCGGGCCACAGCAGCAAGCGGCCTGAAGCCACCGTAACGCCCGAGAGCGCCGTCATCAGGAAGGCCCAGAACGGCCCGGTGAAAACGACGATCAACAAGGTGTACAGCAGGATTCGCGCGCCCTTTTGCAGCGCGGCTTCGGCGGTGGCGTTGGCGGTGGCGTTCAACGGGCTGCTGCCTTTCTGCGCCAGGCCAGGAATGCTGCGGTGGTCAGGGCGGTGAACAGGAACAGCACACTGGAAGCGGCGGCCGCATAGCCGAAGTCGAGGTCCTGAAAGCCCTGCTTGTAGATCTGCGTCATCACTACTTCGGTGCTGCCAGCCGGGCCGCCGCCGGTGGTGGCATAGACCTCGGTAAAGACACGAAAGCCGCGGATGAAACCCAAGGCGATGACGACGGTGATGGCCGGTGCCAACCCGGGCAGCGTGACATGCACGAAGCGACGCCAGGCGTTGGCGCCGTCGACTGCGGCGGCGTCGTAAAGCTCGCGGTTCACGCCGGCCAGGCCGGCGATGAAGATCACCGTGTCATAGGGCACATGCTTCCACACGTGCATGGCCATCAAGGCGGCCAGCGCCTGGTCGGGATCGGCAAAGAAGCCCTGCGGCGCGATGCCGACCCAGCCCAGCGCGGTGTTGACCACGCCTGTGGCGGTGGGTGCGTACAGGATGCGCCAGATCTCGGCCACCACCGCGGCACTGGTGACAGCCGGCAGAAAGATGGCGGTGCGCACGATGCGCACATGCCTTGCCGTGCCTTGCAGCGCCTGCGCCAGCACGATGGCGATCAACGCCGACAGGATGACCGTCACCACGACGTACAGCAGGGTTCTACCGGCCGCTGCCGCCAGGGCTTCGTCGTTGAACACGCGCTGGAAGTTGTCCCAGCCGACCCAGATGTCGGCATCGGCAAACCGCACTTGGTAGAAGCTCATCTTCAGCCCCTGGAGCATGGGGATGAACTTGAACCAGACGAAGACCAGCAGGGCTGGCGCCAGGAACAACCAGGGCGATGCCAAGGCGCGCCAGGAACGGGTGCGGCTTGCGCGG
>JBBSCV010000328.1:0-4804 GCA_038249925.1 Burkholderiales bacterium | reverse complement strand
GCCCGCGATGCTGGCGACGTTGATGATGCGGCCGTGCTTGCGCGGAATCATGCTGGCCTTGCCCACCGCCTGCGCGAAGAGAAAGAGGCTGCGGATGTTCAGGTTCATCACCTTGTCCCAAGCCTCCAGCGGGTAGTCCTCGGCCGGCGCGCCCCAGGTGGCGCCCGCGTTGTTGATGAGGATGTCGATATGGCCGAGACGATGCATCGTTTCGTCAACGACACGCTGCACGTCTTCGGGCTTGCTGGCGTCTGCCGCAATCCAGCGCGCGTCGATGCCCTTGGCGCAAAGCGCCGCCGCAGCCTCTTCCAGGTCAGCCGCCTTGCGCGAGACAAGCATGACCTTGGCGCCGGCTTCGCCGAGAGCTTCGGCCATCTGCAGGCCCAGGCCGCGTGAGCCGCCGGTGACCAGGGCCACCTGGCCGGTGAGATCGAAAAGTTGCTGGACAGGGGTGCTCATAGCGCGGGTCTCCTTGGGTTCTCAGGCGTGCAGCTTCGGCACGTTGCTATCGGTGCGTTGCTTTCGGTTCGCTTCACCGTCGCCGGCCCGTCCTGGCGGAAACCGGGTCTTCCATTCGGGCACGCACCACCACCAGTGCTGCACCGGAAACGCTCGAAGCAGTGCCCACGGCCAACATCCACCAGCCCAGGCCTTCAGCCTCCGTGCGCAACACGAAGATCGACACACACACGGTGATCAGGCCACCGTAGATCAGCACCCAGATCAACGCTGCCAGCCGTGACTTGTTCATCGCCGCCGGCTCAGAACCACGCGTCCTGCATTTCCAGCGGCAGGCTCTCGCCACGCGACACCGGGCCCATCCAGGCCGAGATCTTGGGCAGTTCGTAGGCGTAGAAGTAACGCAGCGCTGCCATCTTGCCGTCCTGCAGCGGGTGCTGCTGTGCGGCGATGGCCACCTCCAGCCACATCCAGGCCATCACCACATGGCCGAAGGCCTGCAGGTAGAGCGTGGCGTTGCACAAGGCCTCTTCCGGCACGCCGCTGGCCCAGGCGGCTTGCGTGGTCATCTCGAGTTGCTGTGCCGCATAGCTCAGCGCTTCGGCGTAGTCGGCCAACTCGGGCATGGCCGACGCACGTTCCGAGGTCTCGGCCATGCGGGCCATCAGCAGCCGCAGGCCTTCGCCGCCTTTCATCACCACCTTGCGGCCCAGCAGGTCGAGTGCCTGGATGCCGTGCGTGCCTTCGTGGATCATGTTCAGGCGGTTGTCGCGCCAGTGCTGTTCCACCGGAAAGTCGCGCGTGTAGCCGTAGCCGCCCAGCACCTGGATGGCCAGACTGTTGGCTTCCAGGCACCACTCGCTGGGCCAGCTCTTGGCAATGGGCGTCAGCACTTCCAGCAGCAGGTCGGCCTCGGCCTTCTGCGCGTCGCTGCCGGTGTCCAGTTCGTCGACCAGACGCGCGCAGTAGAGCGCCAGCGCCAGACCGCCTTCGACATAACTCTTCTGCGCCAGCAGCATGCGCTTGATGTCGGCGTGTTCGATGATGGCAACGGGCGGCAGGCTCGCGTCTTTGCCTGTGACCGGGCGGCCCTGCGCACGCTGGCGCGCGTAATCCAGGCTCGCTTCGTAGCCCGCATAACCCAGCATCACCGCGCCCAGGCCCACGCCGATGCGCGCCTCGTTCATCATGTGGAACATGCAGCGCAGGCCTTCGCCGGGCTGGCCCACCAGATAGCCGACAGCCCCTGACGCACCGCGCACCGGGAAGCGCCCTTCACCGAAGTTCAACAGCGTGTTGGTGGTGCCGCGGTAACCCAGTTTGTGGTTCAGGCCGGCCAGCGCCACGTCGTTGCGCTCGCCGGTGAGCTCACCTTGATCGTTGACAAGCTTCTTCGGCACGATGAAGAGCGAAATGCCCTTCACACCGGGCACCAGCTTGCCATCGGCCCCGGGAATCTTGGCCAGCACCAGGTGGACGATGTTCTCGGTGAGTTCGTGTTCGCCGCCACTGATCCACATCTTGTTGCCGCGCAGGCGAAAGCATGGGCCCAGTGCGTCGCCGGCGAAGTGTTCACCGTCGGGCGTGGCGCGTGTGGCCAAGTCGCTCAGCGACGAACCGGCTTGCGGCTCGCTCAAACACATCGTGCCGAACCAGCGGCCAGCGAACAGGTTCTTGGCGAAGACCTCGCGCTGCGCCGCCGTGCCGTGCACGCGCAGCAGGTTGGCATTGCCTGTGGTCAACATCGCGTAGCCGCCCATTGCCACGCTGCCCATGCTGAAGAAGGCCTTGGCGGCCATCTGAATGACGCAGGGCAACTGCATGCCGCCCATCTCGAAGTCTTGCGCCGCGGCCAGCATGCCCGATTCGACATAGGCCGCCATGGCCTCGTGCGTGGCCTTCGGCAAGTGCACCTGCTCGCCGTCAGAGCCAGCAACGACGCGCGGCTCTTCGGTGTCGGCGAGCCGGTTGTAGGGCGCGAACTTCTCGCGCGCAATGCGCTCGCAGGTGTCCAGCACCTGCGTGAAGGTCTCCACCGAATGGTCTTCGAAGCGCGGGCGCTGCAGCAGCGTGTCCACACGCAGCCAGTCGTTCAGCAGGAAGTCGAGGGTGTCGCGCATCGGCATGGGGTGGCCTCGCAGGGTTCAGGGCTGGCGCGTCAGCCGGGGTTCAGGGCATCAGCGCGCAGGCTGAAAGACATGACGCGCCTGTACAGCCCACTCAGCAGGAATGCCCGCAGGCCGCTCGAAACGCTTCAGGGCCCGGTCGGCCGCCTCGCGAATCTGCGCCTGGAAGGCCTTGCGCGCGGCGCGGCGCTCCAGGTCCTGGGACGAGCCCACCGTCACCACGCCCAAGGCCGGCGGGGCATCGACACCATCGTCCTGGATGTCGATGCGGCCCTGCGCTGGCATGAAGTTCTGCACCACCGTGCCCACCATGCCTTGGCTGGCGGCGAAATCGGGCTGCTCCAGTTCGGCCTGCACGCTGGCCATCACCGCGGCGGCATAGGCGCAGTGGCCCAGCTGAGCCGCAGGCCAGGCCTGCAGCGCGGTGATGAACTTGTCGGCGTCTTCAGCCAGAGGCACGACGGCAGCGCAGACAGCCGGTTGTGCGGTCTTGGCGCGTGCTGCCCACCACAGGCTGGCAGCCAGGTCGCGGCCGCCCGCTGCGCTGGCGTAGCCCGCAGCCAGGCGCGCCGCCACGCCGGGGTGGTTCACCGCCACGGCACGCTGATACAGGCCTTCGGCGCGCTGCCAGTTCTGGCGCACGCAGACACCTTCTTCATAAAGCGCGCCGGCCAGCGTGAAGATCTCGGGGTAGGACTTCGCCAGCCCGGCGTTCAACCCGGCCACCGCGCCGGGGCAGTCGCGCTTCTGGATGGCATCCAGCACCACCTGCACGGCCGCCTGCGCTGGCGTGGGTTCAGTGCCGCGCTGCGCGCGCCATTGCCATTGCTGCAGTTCGGCGCCACGGCCGGCCTCGAACTGCCGGCCTGACTCAGTCGGCGACACCGGAGACTGGGCCAGCACGGGCAGCACGGCGGCTGCAGCCACTGCGCACCACGCCTGTGCCCACAACCGGCGCATCACAGCACCTCGAACACGCCCGCCGCGCCCATGCCACCGCCGATGCACATGGTGACCACCACGCGCTTGGCACCGCGGCGCTTGCCTTCGATGAGCGCGTGGCCGGTGAGGCGCTGGCCGCTGACGCCGTAGGGGTGACCCACGGCGATGGCGCCGCCGTTGACGTTCAGGCGGTCCATCGGAATGCCCAAGGTGTCGGCGCAATACAGCACCTGCACCGCGAAGGCCTCGTTCAGTTCCCACAGGTCGATGTCGGCCACCGTCAGGCCCAGGCGCTTCAGCACCTTGGGCACGGCAAAGACCGGGCCGATGCCCATCTCGTCGGGTTCGCAGCCGGCCACGGCAAAGCCCAGGAAGCGGCCGATGGGCTTGAGATTCTTCCGCTGTGCCACGGCCTCGCTCATCACCACGCAGGCGCCAGCGCCGTCGCTGAACTGGCTGGCGTTGCCGGCGCTGATCAAGCCGCCCGGCAGCGCCGAACGCAGGTTGCAGATGCCCTCATACGTGGTACCGGCGCGGATGCCTTCGTCGTTGCTGACGGTGACTTCCCGGCTGCGCAGCCCCATCACCGGGTCGACCACGCCTGCGGTGACGGTGATGGGCGCGATTTCGTCCTTGAAGAGGCCCGCTTCCAGCGCTGCAGCGGCCTTCTGCTGGCTGCCGGCACCGTAGTGGTCCATGCGCTCGCGGCTGATCTTGTAACGCTGGGCCACCTGCTCGGCCGTCTGCAGCATGTTCCAGTAGATCTCGGGCTTGTGCGCCTGCAGCCAGGGGTCGCGCAGCATGTGCGTGTTCATCTCCTGCTGCACGCAGCTGATGCTCTCGACACCCCCGCCCACGAAGATGTCGCCTTCGCCGGCAATGATGCGCTGCGCTGCCAGCGCGATGGTCTGCAGGCCGCTGCTGCAGAAGCGGTTGACCGTCATGCCGCTGGTGGTGACGGGCAGGCCGGCGCGCAGCGCCACCTGGCGCGCGATGTTGGCGCCGGTGGCACCTTCGGGGTTGGCGCAGCCCATGATGACGTCGTCGACCTCGGCGCCGTCGATGCCGGCCCGCTCGACGGCGGCCTTGAGGGCGTGGCCGCCGAGGGTGGCCCCGTGGGTCATGTTGAAGCTGCCCTTCCAGCTCTTGGCCAGGGGGGTGCGGGCGGTGGAAACGATCACGGCTGCGGTCATCGGAATCTCCTCGGTGTTCAGGCTATTGCCGGCGGCGCGGTGGCGCCGCTGGCGACTGTGCGGGGGCGGCGGCCCGGCTGCACG
>JBBSCV010000327.1:0-4811 GCA_038249925.1 Burkholderiales bacterium | reverse complement strand
TCGAAAAATATCTGGAAGAACTGGCTGAGGTCGATGCCGGCGTTGGCGCTGGCGTCGTTGGTCGTTTCGCCCATCGCGAAGGTCTCCTGCGTGTGTCTGCGTGCCAGGCTGGCACGCGGGGGGTGTTTCAGCGAATCACCTTGCCGATGACTTCCACCAGCTTGGCGGGGTCGAACGGCTTCACCAGCCAGCCGGTGGCGCCAGCGGCACGGCCGGCCTGCTTCATCTGGTCGCTGCTTTCCGTGGTCAGGATGAGGATCGGCGTGCTCTTGAACTTCGGGTTCTCGCGCAGCTTCCTGGTCAGGCTGATGCCATCCATGCGCGGCATGTTCTGGTCGGTCAGCACGAGGTTGAAGTCGCGGCTGTTGGCCTTTTCGAACGCGTCCTGGCCGTCCACCGCCTCGACGACGTTGAAGCCTGCGTTCTTCAGGGTGAAGGAAACCATCTGGCGCATGGAGGCGCTGTCGTCAACGGCAAGGATCGAGTGCATGGAAGGCTTTCCGGGAGTGCTTGTTTCGGGTGCGAGAAGGTGCGAGAAAGGCGGGCGGCGGCAGGGTCAGAACAGTTCGACCGAACCTGCGTCCATCTCGTCCTGGGTCACGGGGTTGGGCCGCAGCGGGGCTTCGGCCACCATGGCCACACCGTCTTCGTCGTCGCCCATGGTGTCGCGGGCAATGCGATCGGCGCAGTTGCGCAGGCGTCGCGTGGTGTGGTCCACCAGCTGCGAGGCCATGTCCTGGAACTGCATCGCGGTGATGGCGCCTGCCATGTGCTGCATGGCGCGGTGCAGCTCGGGGGCTTCGATCTCGGGGTGCTGTGCCGCCCGGTGCAGCAGCGCCTGGAGCTCGCCCGTGGCGCCGTAGAAATGCACCATCAGCGATTCGCAGGCGTCGCCCAGCAGGCCTTGCAGGCGGTCCATGTCGTTGCTGGCCACCATCAGGTGGTCTTGCAGGTCGGCCGCCACCAGCAACGGCATGGCGCCGCTCGCCTGATAGCCATCGGGCGGAGCGTTTTGCAGCGGTGTGGCGTCCTGAACGAGCATCGGGGCTCCATGGGTTGTTTTTCTAGGCACGGTCTGGCGCGGGCCAGCCGCCCGGCGGCGGTTCCACCGGTTTCCGGGCTTGCCTTGCAACCCATTTTCGGCAGCGACCTGCCAAACATTGAGCGGAAGATGAGTGGGTTCGGCCGCCTTTTCGAAACTGGCGCGGCCCTTTGCGATACTGGAAGTCATGACCGGCACGCCGCCGGGGGCCAGCTTCCCCCCATTCGCCCCCACACCCGCCATCACCCCGGCACGCCCGCGCGCCAGGCCCAGCGAGCCTCGGCCCTTCCGCGTGCTGCACCTGGAAGACAGTGAACCCGACCACGAGCTGGCGATGCTGACCCTGCAGCGTGGCGGGCTGCGGTTGCGCGCGCGCCGCGTGGAAACGCGCGCCGAGTTCATGGCCGCGCTGGCCGAACCCTGGGACCTGGTGCTGTCCGACTACCACCTGCCGGGCTTCACCGGGCTGGACGCCCTGCAGTTGCTGCGCGAGCACCGCGCACACAGTGCAGCGGGCGCGGCATCGGGTGCGAAGCCAGATACGCCCGGTGCGGCGCCGGTGCCTTTCATCCTGGTGTCGGGCCAGATCGGCGAAGACACGGCGGTCGAGGCCATGCGCAATGGCGCGGCCGACTACTTGCTGAAGAACAACCTCGCGCGCCTGGTGCCAGCGGTAGAGCACGCCATTGCCGGTGCACGCATGCAGCGCGCGCGCGAAGCCGCCGATGTCGAGCTGCAGGCCTCGCGGAAAAGGCTGTCTGAGCTGGCGCAACATCTGCAGACCAGCGTCGAGGCCGAGCGCCAGGCCATTGCGCGCGAGATTCACGACGACGTGGGCGGCTCGCTGACGGCGCTGAAGTTCGAGCTCGACTGGATACGCCGCCACGCCAGCAACCCGGCCATCGAGCAGCGCGCGCTGACCGCGCTGGAGACGGTGACGCACGCCATCGAAAGCAGCCAGCGCATCATGCAGAACCTGCGCCCGGCCATCCTCGAGCAGGGGCTCGTGGCAGCGCTGCAATGGATGACGAGCCAGTTCGAGAAGCGCATGGGCATCCATTGCGAGTTCCGCACGCATGCCATTCCTCTGGGCCAGGCACTGGTGCTGCCGCCCTGGGTGGCGCTGGTGGCCTACCGCACGACGCAAGAGGCGCTGACCAACGTGAGCAAGCACGCGCAAGCCTCGCGCGTGGTGGTGGACCTGTCGCTCACCGGCGGCGTGCTGAGCCTGGAGGTCAGCGACAACGGTTGCGGCCTGGACCCGCGCGATCTTGCCAAGGCACGCAGCTTCGGCATCCGCGGCCTGCACGAGCGTGCGTCCACCGTGGGCGGCTGGGTCGACCTCAGCAGCGGCGGCGCGGGCACTTCATTGATTCTTTCGGTGCCGCTGGCGGCAGGGGCTGGCGGCACCCAGCCGCCGCACGCGCCCGACGGTGACGACCCCGACGACGCCGAGAACTCAGCCTGGACGGTGCTTTGACATGATTGAAGTGATCCTCTGCGACGACCACGCGCTCATCCGCCGCGGCATCCGCGACACGCTGAGCGACGCGCCCGATATCCGCGTCGTCGGCGAGGCCAGCGACTACGGCGAACTGCGCAGCCTGATGCGCACGCTGATGCAGCAACCCGGCCGCGACAGCCACAAGGCCTGCGACGTGCTGGTGCTGGACATCAACCTGCCCGGCCGCAGCGGCCTGGACGCGCTGCACGCGATGAAGGACGAAGGCAGCGCCATCAAGGTGCTGGTGGTCAGCATGTACCCGGAAGACCAGTACGCCATACGCGCGCTGCGTGCGGGCGCCTACGGCTATGTCAACAAGGGCGGCGACCCGCAGTTGCTGGTGCAGGCCGTGCGCACGGTGTCGCAGGGGCGCAAGTACGTCACGCCCGAGATCGCGCAGATGCTGGTGGAAAGCCTCACCGCGCCTTCCACCGAAAACCCGCACCAGTCGCTGAGCGACCGTGAACTGCAGACGCTCGTGATGATCGCCAGCGGCAAGCGCCTGGCCGACATCGCCGAAGAGTTGACGCTGAGCCCGAAGACGGTGTCGGTCTACCGCGCACGGGTGCTTGAAAAGCTGGCCCTGTCCAACAACGCCGAGCTGACGGTCTATGCCATCCGCAACGGGCTGGTCGGCCAATAGCAGCAACGGCGACGGCAACGGCCCCGGCAACGGCAACGGCCGAGCCGGCAGCGCCAGCGCCGCGCTGGACGACCCATTCGGCATGCGCCGTGCCGGGCGTGAAGTGTTGTCGCTGGCGCTTTTCGAAAGCCGCAACCATTTGCTGCGCCTACTGGCGCTGGACGAGACACCCGACGCGTTGCGCCTGGCCGCGCAGGCGGGCTGGTATCAGGAGTACTGGATTGCGCGCCACGTGCAGCGCAGCCGCGGCGAGGCCTGCGACGCCCAGGGCCTGCGCCTGGCCAGCATAGAACCCCGCATCGAAGCCTGGCTGCGCGAGGACGAGCCCGCGCCCGAGCCCGCCTTGCTGCGCAGTTATCTCGCCGACACGCTGGAAACGACGCTGGAACTGCTGACGGCGCTGAATGACGCCACCGAAGACGACGTCAGCCTGCATTTCTACCGCAGCAGTCTGATGCATGAAGACCGCCTGGGCGAAACGCTGGCCACGCGGCTGCCTTGGCGCGCCGCAGCGGGTGGCCCGCCCGCGCGTGCCGACCGCGAGGCGCTGTGGTGGCCCGCCCAGCGCTGGATATTGGGCTCGGCCCCCGGCGGCCTGGTGCCGCACCACGAACGGTGGGCCCACGAGGTGGCGGTGCCTGAATTCGAAATCGACGCGCTGCCCGTGAGCTGGGCGCGGTATGTCGAATTTGCCGAGGACAGCGGCTACGACCGCGAAGACTTCTGGTCGGCAGCCGGCTGGTCCTGGGTGCAGCAGGAAGGCCGCCGCGCACCCGGGCGTGTGGAGCAACTGCACGGCGGCGTGCTGGTGGCGCGCGGCGCCGGGCCTTCCAGCGGCCTGCAGCGCGCCAGCCCGGCGCAGCCTGCCATGCATGTCAGCCGCCATGAGGCCGAGGCGTGGTGCCGCTGGGCGGGCCGCCGTCTGCCCACCGAGCCGGAATGGGAAATCGCAGCCAGTCAGGGCCGCAGCCGCGGCTTTGCCTGGGGCGATGTCTTCGAGTGGGTGGCCGGCGGTGCTCGCGCCTGGCCTGGCGCGGGCGCACCCGCGCCAGGCTCGCTGGACGCATCGCCCACACCTGGCCATGGCGTGCTGCGCGGTGCCAGCTTCGCCACCCGCGCGCGCTGGCGCCACCCCAAGGCACGCCGCTTCGCCGCGCCCGAGCGCGACGACATGTTCTGCGGGTTTCGCAGCTGCCCGCTGTAGCCGGAGAAAGATCCGAACGAAGATCAGATCCGAAAGTCATCCGAAGCACAAGTCATCCGAAGGGGTCAGGTCTTGCTTTTTGCCTCTCGTACACAGGCAAAAGGCAAGACCTGACCCCAAAGTCTGAGCCCCAACACCGGGACGGGGTACGCTTCACCTGCCGAACGCCTTGCAACGACCAGCGTCGCCCAACCAAGCAGACCGAAGGGGTCAGGTCTTGCTTTTTGCCTCTCGTACACTAGCAAAAGGCAAGACCTGACCCCCAAATCTGGAGACGCTGGGCCCCAACGCGGGGTCGGGGTACGCTTGTCTCGTCGAACGCCTTGCGACGAGTTGCGTTGCCCAACCAGGAAATGCCTGTGATCTCTCAGCCTGACCCCACGACCCTGGTTTTACCGAGCCGCACCCTCATGCGGGA
>JBBSCV010000326.1:0-4825 GCA_038249925.1 Burkholderiales bacterium | reverse complement strand
GTCGATTGCCTGGCCGCGCATCTTCAGCCGCGGCCACGGTGAAGTGAACCAGAAGGGCATCGACTTCTACAACCGGCTCATCGACAAGGCCCTGGAAATGGGCCTGACCCCCTGGGTGACGATGTACCACTGGGACACGCCACAGGGCATCGAAGACGACTTCGGTGGCTGGCGCAGCCGCGACACCGTCAAGGCCTTCGGTGTCTACGCCGACACCATCGTCAAGGCCTTTGGCGACCGCGTGAAGCACTGGATCACTCTCAACGAGATCATCTGCTTTACCAGTTACAGCTACGGCACGGGCCGGCGCGCCCCCGGCCTGATGCTGCCTGAGCAGGTCGTCAACCAGACCTATCACCACGCGATGATGGCCCATGGCGAGGGCGTGCGCGCGGTGCGCCAACATGGCGGTGCCGGCGCCCGGGTCGGCCTGACCGACTGCTCCGAAGCGTTCATTCCACTGAGCGAAACCCCGGCCGACATCGAAGCGGCCCGCAAGGTCTTCGTGCATGAAAACGGCCGCGTGCTGGAGCCGATGTACACCGGCCGCTACCACCCCGATTTTCTGGCCGCCCTCGGTGCCGATGCGCCGCATGTGCAAGCCGGTGACCTCGAGTTGATCGGCCAACCGACCGACTTTTTGGGCCTGAACGTTTACCGCGGCCGCTTCGTTCGCGCCGGGGCCGATGGCCGCCCCGAGATCCTGCCCTTCCCGCCCAATTTCCCCACCGCCGACGCCGAATGGCTGACGCACACGCCACAGTCCATCTACTGGGCACCGCGCATGGCGGCCGAGATCTACGCCGTCGAGTCCATCGCCATCACCGAGAACGGTGCCGGCTACAACGACTTGCCGCCCGTCAATGGCGAGGTGATGGACCTGCACCGCCGCGACTACCTGCGCAATTACCTGCGTGAGTTGCAGCGCGCCATCGACGACGGTGTGCCGGTCGATGCCTACTTCCTGTGGTCATTCATGGACAACTTTGAATGGACCGACGGTTACCAGCGCCGCTTTGGCGTCGTCTACACCAATTACGAAACCCAGGAACGCACGCCCAAGGCCAGCGCGAGGTGGTATTCGCAGGTGATGGCCGCCAACGCCATCGTTTGAAGGCATCTGAAGGCGTCTGCAGGCGTCTGCGGGCGTCTGAAAACGTACACAAGCGCTGCAAACCGGCTTGGCCGCCGCGCTGCCGAACTGATTTTTGAGAGCCCCCGCTTGAATGCGGTTCACTGCGTTGGAGCTTCACTTGCAAACCAGTCCGTCCATTTCGATGCTCCCGCTCGACGCCGATCAGGCGGTACTGGTCGGCCGCGTGTGGCGCCCTGCGCCGGTGAACGGTCCTTCGGTGGTGGCCGTGCGTGGCGGCGAGGTGTTCGACATCAGCGCCCATGCGCCGACGATGGCCGATCTGCTCGACGCGCCAGACGCGCTACGCATCGCGCGTGAAGCAGCCGGCGAGCCGCTGGGCCCCGTTGACGGCTTGATCGCCGAAGCCTTGAAGGCAGCGCCTGATGCAGCCCTGCCCCGGCTGCTGGCGCCCAACGACGTGCAGGCCATCAAGGCCTGCGGCGTGACCTTCGCGGTCAGCCTGCTCGAGCGGGTGATCGAAGAACAGGCCGGCGGCGACGCGCAACGTGCCGACACGCTGCGCAGCGAGATCCTCGCCACCCTCGGCGCCAACCTGGCCAGCATCAAGCCCGGCTCGCCGGCCGCGCTGAAGCTCAAGGAAGATCTGATCCGCCGCGGCGCCTGGTCGCAGTACATCGAGGTCGGCATCGGCCCCTATGCCGAGGTGTTCTCGAAATCGCAGCCGATGTCGGCCGTGGGCCTGGGCGCGCAGATCGGCCTGCACCCCGCATCGCAGTGGAACAACCCCGAACCCGAGATCGTGCTGGCCGTCAACAGCCGCCACGAAGTCGTCGGCGCCGCGCTGGGCAACGATGTCAACCTGCGCGACATCGAAGGCCGCAGCGCGCTGTTGCTGGGCAAGGCCAAGGACAACAACGGCTCCTGCGCCATCGGCCCCTTCATCCGCCTGTTCGATGGCGCGCATTTCACTTTGGACACGGTGCGCAACGCCGAGGTGCGGCTGCTCATCGAGGGCCTCGACGACGACTTCCGCCTGGACGGCGTCAGCCGCATGTGCGAGATCAGCCGCGACCCGCTGGACCTCGTGGCGCAGACGGCCGGCGCGCACCACCAGTACCCGGACGGCTTCATGCTCTTCCTCGGCACCATGTTCTCGCCGATCAAGGACCGCGACGGCGCCGGTGCTGGCTTCACCCACCATCTCGGCGACCGCGTCACCATTTACAGCCCGACTCTTGGCGCGCTGGTCAACGAGGTGCAACTCAGCACCGAGATCGCGCCGTGGACCTTCGGCGTGCGTGCGCTGTACCGCAACCTGGCCCGCCGCAATTTGATCGGCGCTGCGGCTTCGGCGGCCACCGACCGCCTTGATCTACTCGATCGCGCTTGACGAGAGGCCCGCAGCCACCATGCCGTCGCCCATTGCCTACGCCCTCTATCCGAGCCTGGCCAACAAGCGCGTGCTGATCACCGGCGGCGGCACCGGCATCGGCGCGACATTGGTCGAGGCCTTTGCCGGCCAGGGCGCGCAGGTCGACTTTCTCGACATAGCCGACGATGCCTCACTGGCGCTGCAAGAACGCTTGAGTGACTTGAACGTCCAGCACGTTACGCAAGGCACGCAAGGCACGCTCGGCACGCACGCCCCGCACGAACCACCACACCCGCCGCGATTCACCCACTGCGACCTGACCGATCTCGACGCGCTGGCCCACACCCTGGCGCAGATCGCGCAGAACCGAGGGGCCATCGACATCCTGATCAACAACGCGGCCAACGACAACCGCCACGCGGTCGATGCGATCTCGCCCCGGCAATGGGACGACAGCATCGCCGTCAACCTGCGCCACCAGTTCTTCTGCGCCCAGGCGGTGCTGCCCGGCATGAAGGCGGCCGGCGGCGGCGTGATCCTGAACATGGGTTCGATCTCCTGGCACCGCGCCCTGCCCGACCTGGCGATGTACCTGACGGCCAAGGCCGCCATCGAGGGCCTGACGCGCGGCCTGGCCCGCGACCTGGGGCCGCACAACATCCGCGTCAACAGCGTGATTCCCGGCGGGGTGCGCACGCCGCGCCAAACCCTGCTGTGGCACGGGCCGGAAGAGGAAGCCAGGATCATGGCCGGCCAATGCCTGAAGCAAAGGGTGGAGCCTGAAGACGTGGCTGCCCTGACTCTGTTTTTGGCCTCTGACAATGCCGCGCGCTGCACCGGCCGCGAGTACTTTGTCGATGCCGGCTGGTACGGTGCCTGATGTCGAATCTGCCTGAATGCCTGTGGCCACTGGGCGCCGAACTCGGCGAAGGGCCGATCTGGCATGCGGCAGAAGCGTCGCTGTACTTCGTCGACATCAAGGGCCGAAAAGTCCACCGCTGCGCCGCCGATGGCACGCGCCAGACATGCTGGTCTGCACCAGCCGCAGTCGGCTTCGTCCAGCCGCTGGCCGGCGGTGATTTCGTGGCCGGGCTGGCGGACGGGCTCTACCGCTTCAGTCCGGGCAGCGGCCACTTCGAAGCGCTGATCGCCGTCGACCACCACCGGCCCGGCAACCGGCTCAACGACGCCCACGTCGACGCCCAGGGCCGGCTCTGGTTCGGCACCATGGACAACGCCGAAAGCCAACCCAGCGGTTCGCTCTACCGCGTCGTCGCCGACGGCACACTGCGGGCTGAGGACACCGGCTACGTCATCAGCAACGGCCCCGCCCAAAGCCCGGACGGCCGCCGCTTCTTTCACACCGACACGCTGGCGAAGAAGGTCTACGCCTTCGATATGTCGCCCACCGGCGCGCTGTCCGACAAGCGGCTGCTGATCACGTTGGAAAACGGCTATCCCGACGGCACCGCCGTCGATGCCGACGGGCATCTGTGGATCTGCCTGTTCGGCGGCGCGCGCATCGAGCGCTACACACCCGCAGGCCGCCTGGTGCAGACGGTGGCCCTGCCCTGTGCGAACGTCACCAAACTGGCCTTTGGCGGCCCTGATCTGCGCACCGCGTTCGTGACCACGGCGTGGAAGGGTCTGAGCGCTGTCGAAAGAGCTGCCCAGCCCCTGGCCGGCGGCCTGTTCACCTTCCCTGTTGACACGCCGGGCCTGCCGTCGCACGCGATCAGCGAAGGGTTTCCCTCATGAGCCAGACCGACCAGAACGCCGTGGCCCGCCGCCTCCGATCGCAAGACTGGTTCGACAACCCCGACCACATCGACATGACCGCGCTCTATCTGGAGCGCTTCATGAATTACGGCATCACGCCCGAAGAGCTGCGTTCGGGCAAGCCCATCATCGGCATCGCCCAAAGCGGCAGTGACATCAGCCCCTGCAACCGCATCCACCTGGCACTGGCACAGCGGGTGCGCGATGGCATCCGCGATGCGGGTGGCATTGCGATGGAATTTCCGCTGCACCCGATCTTCGAGAACTGCCGCCGCCCCACGGCCGCCCTCGACCGCAACCTGGCCTATCTGGGGCTGGTCGAGATCCTGCACGGCTACCCCATCGACGCGGTGGTGCTCACCACAGGCTGCGACAAGACCACGCCCGCGCAGTTGATGGCCGCAGCAGCGGTCGACATCCCGGCCATCGTGCTCTCGGGTGGCCCGATGCTGGACGGCTGGTTCGAAGGTGAACTGGCCGGCTCGGGCACTGCGGTCTGGAAGGCCCGGCGCCTGCTCGCAGAAGGCAAGATCGACAACGAGAAGTTCCTGCAGATCGCTGCCGCCTCGGCGCCCTCT
>JBBSCV010000325.1:0-4922 GCA_038249925.1 Burkholderiales bacterium | reverse complement strand
GTTCAGCCTCAGTTCAGCCTCAGTTCAGCAACCGCGATGCATCCACATCCAGCTTGGCCAGCGCGCTGCGCGTGGCGCGCACCGTCAGCGCTTCGTCTTGCGCCGGCAACATCAAGCCGGCTTGCAGATAGCTGGCCAGCCGGTGCTGCTGAAAGAGCACACAGCGCCCTTGCGGCGTGACGAACAAGCTCAGCTGCTTGCGCAGGCCGTGCCAGGCCAGCTGCACCGCTTCACTGCGGCCGCCACGGTCCAGCATGTACCAGCTGCCCACCTGAAGTTCCCGTGCCCAGGCCAACATCGCCGGCGTGGGCATGCTGCCGCCGTCGAGCACCACCTCCAGCTCGCTGCTCTGGTGGCCGGAAAGGTCCAGCACCATCGACTCGTCGATGTCGACATCGGCGGTGTCGGGCAGCAGCTCTTCCAGCGTCTCCAGCCGCTCCATCAGCTCACGAAGGCGGTCGTCGGGAATCACCGCCGCCTTGGCCGTGAAGGCCGCAGCGAGCGAGTTGTTCAGCTGCTGGATGTGCTCGTCCTGCTTGGGTGTGTCCTGGCCGGCTGAGGCCATGCCCTCGCGCAGGCTCTTCAGCAGCTGCGGCAGCCGGCGGATGACCTCGGCGCGCTCTTCACGTGTCACCTTCGCGCTGGCGCTCCAGATGAGGTCGGCCGCAGCCCGCTTCATCTGCTTGGTCTGTGCGCCCTGCGCGCCGTAACGCACACCGGTGGTGGCCAGCACGTCGGCCCAGACGTGGAACAGGAACTGGCGCACGCCTTCCTGCACCGGCACCTCGTTGAGCATCTTGCGCAACTCGATGGTGTACTGAATGGCCATCGTCTCGCGCTGCTCGACCTGCTGCGCCAGCGACACACCACGCTTGGTGGCCTCGTTCTCGTTCTTGAAGAAGTGCTCGAGGAATTTCTCGAACTCGGTGAGCACGGTCTGGAAGACGCGACGCCCGGTGTCGGGGTAGGCCTCGACCACCTGCACGATGCGCTTGATTTCTTTTTCCAGCGCTTCGTTGGGTTTGCCTGCCACCGGGCTGCTGGCGGCGCTGTCGAAGCCCATCACGCAAGCGCCCATGCGGTCGATGAGGCGGCGCGCCGGGTGGTCGATGGTGGCGAAGAAGTCGGGCTCGGTGACGGCCACGCGCAGCACCGGCATCTGCAAGCGCGCGAACCACACCCGCACGGCAGCGGGAATGCGGTCTTCGGTGAGGATGCTCTGGAACAGCAGCGCCACGATCTCGATGGTGGCGCGCTCTTCAGGGCCCGAAGCGGCCTTCTTCAGCACCTGCTTGCGCTGGTGCAGTTCTTCCAGCATCACCGGCGCGGTGACCATCGCCTCGCCGCCGCCCTGCAGGGTGGTGCTGAGGCGCTGGCGTATGCCCTGCTGCGCGTTCTCGATGGCACGCGCCAAACCCGGCGACATGAGGTGGACCACGCCGCCACCACCCTGCCCGGCGCCGGCGGCGCCGCCAGACCCGGCACCAGCACTGCCGCCGCCACCCCGGCCCCCGCCCCCGCCCCCGCCGCCACCCAACCCGGCCGAGCGCGTGGAGTTCGCGAACTCGGGCACATGGCGGCCGATCAGGCGGTTCAGGCGGCCGAGCACCGCTTCGGCGTGTTCGCGGCTGCGTGCCAGCGGTGCGCCCCGCGTCATCAAGCGGGTTTCGTCGCCCACGCTGCCGCGCCCGCTGGCCTGGCCGCCCGGCGAAGCGCTGTAACCGCTGGGGCCACCGGGCCCCGACCCCTGGGCGCTGCCATACCCCATCGCCTGGCCGCCGCCCAAACTTCCGCCCGAACTGCCCCCATAACTGCGGCCAGAGTCCTGCCGAGAGTCGACGAAGCCCGTGCCTGCACTGGGCTGCCAGCCCATGGCCATGTTGGGGTGGGTTTGAGAACGGCGGATGAAGGGCCGCAGGTCCACCTCTGACAGCACGCGGTGGTCCATCAGCCAGCGGTTGGTCTCGTGATAGGCCTCTTCCACCAGCAGCGCGAACTCGTCGTGCAGCACAAACTGCAGTTCGCGCCAGCCTTCCAGCGTCTGCCCCGCAGCGCGCCAGGCATCGAAGACAGTGCGCGCCAGCACGTGGGCGCGCAGCATGTCGTGGGGGTCGAGTTCGTTGCGGCCTTCGAGGTGGGCGATGCGCGAGCGCAGGTCGGCGAACTCCCACGAGGCGCGGTCCATCACCGCCAGCGCCAGACGCGAGGTGACGATTTCCAGCTCGATGGCGTCGTCGCTGACCAGCGTGAGCGACTCGCGCCCACCGCTGTCCATGCCCGACATGCCTGGCAGGGGCAGGTCTGCGCGCGAAGCCGTCATGCCCGGGCCGAGCGACTGGCGCAAGCCGCTCACGATGCCGCGATGCCAGGCCTGGGCACCTGCCGTCAGGCTCTGCAGCAAGTCGCGCCGGCGCGCGAACACGGTGTGTTCGCAGGGCTTGTCGAGCAGGTTGCGGGCGGTGTCCAGTGCCGCCTGAACCAGCGGCACCAGGCCCTTCAGCAGCTCTTCGGTGTAGAGCCTGCGCGCCTGGCCAGCAAGAGAATCGGGCGAGGCGCTCGTGGCCATTTCAGGGTCGGACCTGCTGCGGTGTGAAGAGCATCACACTCTACACGACCGCCCCGGCATTCGGGTCGTTCGGGTCCTGCTCCCGGCCCGTGGTCTTGATGAGGTCTTCGCGCTTCACGCCCAGCCACATCGCAATGCCCGCAGCGACGAAAATCGACGAGTAGATGCCGAACAGAATGCCGATGGTCAGCGCCACCGCGAAGTAGTGCAGCGTGGGGCCGCCGAAGAGCAGCATGCTCAGCACCATCATCTGCGTGCTGCCGTGGGTGATGACGGTGCGGCTGATGGTGCGGGTGATGGCGTTGTCGATGCTCTGCGCCGTGGTCAGCTTGCGGAACTTGCGAAAGACCTCTCGAATGCGGTCGAAGATGACCACCGACTCGTTCACCGAATAGCCCAGCACCGCCAAGATCGCGGCCAGCACCGCGAGCGAGAATTCCCACTGGAAGAAGGCGAAGAAGCCCAGGATGATGATCACGTCGTGCAGGTTGGCGACGATGCCGGCCACCGCGAACTTCCACTCGAAGCGCATCGCCAAGTAGGCCATGATCCCGAGGATGGTGAAGCCCAGCGCCCAGGCGCCGTTGGTGTAGAGCTCTTCGCCCACCGAGGCGCTGACGGCCTCGCTTCGCTTGCGCACCAGCGGCTCGCTGCCATCGGCCTGCACGCAACTGGGCCGGCTCACCTGCTCGCCATCGGCTGTGGTGTATTCCTTGCGAACCACCTGCCCCTGTTCGGCCGTGCACAAGGCGTTGAACACGAGGTCGGCGGTGTCGGTCTGCTTTTCGCCAGCGCGTATCGGCACCCGAATGAGCACGTCGCGTGATGTGCCGAAGCTCTGCACCTGCACATCGCCATAGCCCATCTTCTCGACCGTGCCGCGCGTGCGGTCGATGTCGGCGCTTTGGCTGTACTGCACCTCGACGAGCGTGCCGCCGACGAACTCGATGGACAAATGCAGGCCACGCGTGGCCAGGAAGTACACCGCCAGCGCGAAGGTGAGGAACGAGATGACGTTGAACACCAGCACGTGGCGCATGAACGGGATGTCCTTGCGGATGCGGAAGAATTCCATGGTCGTTGTTCCCGTTCAGGCTTCTGAGACTTCGCTGCCGGTCTTGGCCACCGCAGACGACGGGCCACCAGGACGCCATATCTGCCCGATGGACACCGACTTCAAACGCTTCTGGCGGCCGTACCAGAAATTGACAAGCCCGCGCGAGAACACCACGGCAGAGAACATGCTCGTCAGGATGCCCAGGACATGCACCACGGCAAAGCCGCGCACCGGGCCTGAACCGAAGGCCAGCAGCGCAAGGCCCGCAATCAAGGTCGTCACGTTGCTGTCCAGGATGGTTCCCCAGGCCATCTCGTAGCCCTTGTGAATGGCCAGCTGCGGCGGCGCGCCGTTGCGCAGCTCTTCACGCACGCGTTCGTTGATCAGCACGTTGGCGTCGATGGCCATGCCCAGCGTCAACGCGATGGCCGCCATGCCGGGCAGCGTCAGCGTGGCCTGCAACATGCTCAACACCGCCACCAGGCACAGCAGGTTGAAAGCCAGCGCGATGGTGCTGAACACGCCGAACAGCAGGTAGTAGGCGCACATGAACACCGCAATGGCGATGAAGCCGTACAGCACGCTGTCGAAGCCCTTGGCGATGTTTTCGGCGCCCAGGCTGGGGCCGATGGTGCCTTCTTCGATGATTTCCATCGGCGCGGCCAGCGCGCCGGCCCGCGTCAGCAGCGCGATGTCGGCGGTTTCCTGGGGCGTGAAGTTGCCGGTGATCTGGAAATCAGTGCCGAATTCGCCCTGGATGGTGGCCACCGACAGCGCTTCGCCCTTGCCCTTCTCGTACAGCACGATGGCCATGGGCTTGCCCAGGTTCTCACGCGTGATGTTGCGCATGCTGCGCCCGGCCACGTCGTCAAGCTTCACGCTGACTGCGGGCCGCTGGTCGTTGTCGATGGTGGCCGAGGCTTGCTTCAGCTGTTCGCCGGTGGCGATGACATCGCGCTTCAGGCCGACGTTGCCGCCACCGCGCGTGGGCACCACCTCGGCCGCCGTGGCGGTGTCGGGTTCGACCAGGCGGAACTGCAGCGTCGCCGTGCGGCCCAGAATGTCTTTCGCGCGCGCCGGGTCCTGCACGCCGGGCAGCTGCACCACCACGCGGTCCAGGCCCTGGCGCTGGATGACGGGCTCTGACACGCCGAGTTCGTTGACACGCTTGTGCAGCGTCTCCACGTTCTGTATCACCGCCTGGTTCTGCACATCGGTGATGGCTTGCGTCGACAGGCGGCCGATGACGCGCACGGTGCTGCCTTCGTCGTCGCGCGTCCAGGTCATGGAAGGCATGCG
>JBBSCV010000324.1:0-4950 GCA_038249925.1 Burkholderiales bacterium | reverse complement strand
GGAGGTGCTGGAGGCACGGCCGATGAACAGCAAGCCGCACCTCGGCCTGGTGCGCAGCCGCTGGACGATGCGCAACCAGCACGAAGAGCCGGTGCTCACGATGGAGGGCTGGGGCATGTTCCGGCGCCGTGAGGTGGCCTCAACTCACGAGCCGCCTGCCGCATGACGCCGCTGGCCTCGTTGCCGTTGGCATCCTTGCCGCACGGCTACCGCGCCGCTGTCATCGGCGCCAGCGGGGCCATCGGTGGCGCGCTGGTGCAGGCCTTGCAGGCCGACCCGCGCTGCGCCGAGGTGCACGGGCTGTCGCGAAGCGGCAACCCGTCGTTCGACCTGGCCGATGAAGCCAGCATTGCCGCTGCAGCGGAACGGCTGCGCGCTGCCGGCCCGCTGCATCTCGTGGTGTGCGCCACCGGCGTGCTGAAAGTGGGGCCAAGGTCACCGGAGAAGCGCCTGGCCGACATCGACCCCGCGACACTCGGCCATGTGCTGGCCGCCAACACGGTAGGCCCGGCGCTGGTGTTGAAGCACTTCCACGAACTGCTGGTGTTGAAAGAGCGCAGCCTGCTGGCCGTGCTGTCGGCCCGCGTGGGCAGCATCGGCGACAACCGCAAGGGCGGCTGGTACGCCTACCGCGCCAGCAAGGCGGCGCTGAACCAGCTGCTGCACACGGCGGCCATCGAGGTGGCGCGCAAACGCCCGCTGGCGGTGCTGGCGGCACTGCACCCGGGCACCGTGCAGTCGCCCCTGTCGGCGGCCATCATCGGCGACGCCGAAGTCACCACGCCGGCAGCGGCGGCCAAGAACCTCTTGCAGGTACTGGATGGCCTGCAGCCCCACCAGAGCGGCGGGTTTTTCGCCTGGGACGGTACGGCCATTGCATGGTGAATGGCAGCGCGGGGCGGCGGGTCGGCCACAATCCCGCGCCGTCCGTTGAGACGCATTCCCGCTGTCCCGCCTAACCGCTGTTCCTCTTCCCTCTGTTCCCCGTTCATCTTCCGAGGAGCCCCACCGCCATGCGCACCGCCCGCCTGTTCACCCGCACCCTCGTCGCGCTCGGCCTGGCCAGCGCGGCCTTTGCAGCATTTGCACAAGCCGCCGAGCCCAAGGTGCTGAACGTGCTGAACTGGGCCGACTACATCGGCCCGGACACCATCGCCAAGTTTGAGAAGGAAACCGGCATCAAGGTGCGCTACGACACCTTCGACGCCAACGAGACGCTGCACGCCAGGCTGGTGGCCGGCAAGACGGGCTACGACGTCGTCGTGCCGTCTTCGCACTTTGCCAAGCGCCAGATCGACGCTGGCATCTTCCTGCCGCTGGACCGCGCGCAGCTGCCGAACTGGAAGAACCTCGACCCCGCGTTGCTCGAAAAGCTGTCTGAAAGCGACCCCGGCAACAAGCACCTCGTCACCTGGCTGTGGAGCTTCGTCACGGTGGGCATCAACGTCGACAAGGTCAAGGCCGCCCTCGGCACGACGCCGATGCCGGCCAACCCGCTGGACCTGATCTTCAAGCCCGAACTTGCCGCCAAGGTGAAGAGCTGCGGCATCCACGTGCTGGATTCGGCCAGTGAAGTGATCCCCGTGGCGATGATCTATGCCGGCAAAGACGGCTACAGCAGCAACGCCAAGGACTACGAAGCCGCCGCCGCCGTGCTGAAGGCAGCGCGGCCTTTCGTCACCCGCATCAGCAGCCCCGGCCCGATCAACGACATGGCGCAAGGGCAGATCTGCGTCAGCCTGGGCTACGCCGGCGACTTCAACATCGCGCGCGGCCGCGCGGCCGAAGGCAAGACCGGGCAGAACGTGCAGGCGCTGATTCCGCCCGCCGGCGCCACGCTGTTCTTCGACACGATGGCCATCCCGAAGGACGCCAAGCACCCGAAGAACGCCCACGCCTTCATCAACTTCATCATGAAGCCCGAGATCCACGCCGCTTTGACCAACCAGGTCTTCTACGGCAACCCGAACAGCGCCAGCAAGGCCTTCGTGAAGCCCGAACTGGCGGCCAACCCGGTGATCTTTCCGCCTGCCACCGAGCTGAAGAAGATGGCCATGCCCAAGGCGCTGGACAACAACGCGCGCCGCCTGCAGACACGCACCTTCACCAACTTCAAGGCCAACACGAAGTAAGCGGCCGACAAGGCGACACAGGCGGCGCGATGTTGCAGCTGGACGCCGCCACGCTGCGCCAGCGCCTGCCTCTAGCGGGTCTGATACAGACACTGCGCGCGATGTTCATCGCCGGCTGCGAGGTGCCACAGCGCCACACCCACCGCATCGGCGAGGCCGGCACGCTGCTGCTGATGCCGGCGTGGCAGCCCGGGCGCCACCTGGGCGTGAAGGCCATCAACATCTTCCCCGGCAACAGCGCAGCCGGTCTGCCGGGGCTGCATGCCGTCTACCTGCTGTTCGATGCCGACACCGGCGTGCCGGTGGCGCTGATGGACGGCAGCGAGCTCACCTCACGCCGCACCGCTGCGGCCTCGGCGCTGGCTGCGCACTACCTGGCACGCGCCGACGTGCGGCACCTCGTGCTGCTGGGTTCGGGCCATGTGGCGGCGCTGCTGCCCGAGGCCATGCGCAGCGTGCGCCCCGGCCTGCAGCGCGTGACGGTGTGGAACCACAGGCCCGAAGGCGCCGAGCGGCTGGCCGAGACGCTGCGCGCGCAAGGCTTCGACGCGCACGCCAGCACCGAGCTGGAAGCCGCCGTGCGCAGCGCCTGCATCGTCAGCTGCGCCACGCTCTCGACCGTCGCCCTGGTGCGTGGCGAGTGGCTGGCGCCTGGCACGCATCTCGACCTCATCGGCAGCTTCACGCCCGCCATGCGCGAGGCCGATGGTGCGTGCTTCGCGCGCAGCCGCGTGTTCGTCGACACGGAAGAAGCCCTGCAGAAAGCCGGCTGCATCGTGCAAGCCGTGGCCGAAGGGCAGTTCGACCCGGCACGCACCCAGGCCACGCTTGCGCAGCTGTGCCGCGAACAGCACCCGGGCCGCCAGCAAGGCGGCGATGTGACGGTGTTCAAGGCCGTCGGCACGGCGCTCGAAGACCTGGCCGCCGCCGAGCTGGCGCTCGGCGAAACCTCAGCGCACGCTCAGACCGAGTACCAGACGACCTTCTTGCGCGTGCCGACCCACTTGTCGTAATTCTTCGCGAACAGGTCTTCGATGCGGTTGCGCTTGACCTTGAAGGTGGGCGTGATGATGTCGTTGTCCACGGTCCAGGGTTCGGCCATCAACACGACGCAGTCCAGCTGTTCGTGGGGGTCGAGTGTCGCGTTGATGGTCTGCAGGTGCGCGCCCATGCTGGCTTCCAGCTCGGCGCGGCCCTCGGCGGTTTTCGCCTTCAAGGCGCCATCGGGGTTCAGCATCGCCAGCGCCAGCGGCTGGCCCAGGTTGGCGCCCGTCACGCAGCAGGCTTCCACGGCCGGGTGCATGACCAGCTTGTCCTCGATGGGCGCGGGTGCGACGTACTTGCCCTTGCTGGTCTTGAACAGGTCTTTCACGCGGCCCGTGATCTTCAGGTTGCCTTCGCCATCGAGCGCGCCCTTGTCGCCGGTTTTCAGCCAGCCGTCGGCGGTGAGCGTCTCGCGCGAGAGTTCTGGCTCGCGGTAGTAGCCCAGCATCAGACACGGTGCCTTCATCTGGATTTCGCCGGTCACCGGGTCCAGGCGGCACTGCACGCCGTCGTAAGGCAGGCCCACGGTACCGGGGCGCTGCTTGCCGGGCAACGTGGCGTGGCTGACGCCGCAGTTCTCGGTCATGCCGTAGACCTCGACGAGGTCGAGCTTGAGCTTGTTGTACCAGCGCAGAAGCTCCGGCGGCATCGGCGCGGCGCCACCAGCGGCCCAGCTGCACTCCTGCAGGCCCAGCGCCGTGAGCACCTTCTTGCGCACGATGCCACCGAGGATGGGAATCTTCAGCAGCCGGTCCAGTTTGGCTGGCGGCATCTTGGCGTTGATGCCCTGCTGGAACTTCACCCACAGGCGAGGCACGCTGAAGAACACCGTGGGCTTGGCGCGCTGCAGGTCGCTCGTGAAGGTGTCCAGGCTTTCGGCGAAAAACACATGCATGCCGGTGGCCAGCAGGCCGTGTTCCACCAGCGTGCGCTCGGCCACGTGGGCCAGCGGCAAGTAACTCAACATGCGCGCGCTGCTGTCGATGGGCACGCGCTTCAGGCCGCTTTGCACGCCCCAGGCGAAGGTGCCGAAGCTGTGCATCACGCCCTTGGGCGCGCCTGTGGTGCCGCTCGTATACATGATGGTCGCCAGATCGTCTGCGCTGCGCACGGGGTTGCCCTTCAGCGGCTCGGTCTTGGCGGTAATGGATTCCCACGGCGTGTAGCTCTTGGCCGCGTCTGGCGGGCACAGCGGCAGGCTGATGCAGGGCAGCCCGGCCGGAATGCCGGACTTCATGCCTTCCCAGCCGTCGAGCTTGCCGACGAACAACAGCTTGGCGCCGCTGTGCTCGAGAATCTGGCGCACGGTGCCCGCCGCCAGGGTGGGGTACAGCGGCACGGAAACGAAGCCGCCCAGCCAGATGGCGAAGTCGGCCATCAGCCAGTGCGCGGTGTTCTTCGACAGCAGTGCCACCTTGTCGCCCGGCTGCAGACCCTGGCTCTGCAGGTGCGTAGCCATGCGGCGCACCTGGTCCATCACCTGGCGCCAGGTGTAGTCGATGACGGCACCGCCGCCCTGGGGCTGGGTGAACACCACGCGGTCGGGCGTGGTGCTTTCCCAGTGGTACATGCGCTGCAGGGCAAGCGCGTCGGCAGAGACGGTGGAAGCCATGGTGTGGGGCGGCTGCGATGGCCGAGTGCTGACGAGGAAGGCTAAGAGCCTACTCAAGCCAGGCCCGGAAACAAGGCGGGCTTTCCTGAGCCTGACAAGGCCACGGCTCATGCCCTTTTTTTTCCGGAACGGGCTGCTGGCTCAGCGACCCGCGGCCCGGTC
>JBBSCV010000323.1:0-4956 GCA_038249925.1 Burkholderiales bacterium | reverse complement strand
GGCGGCTTCGAGCCCGAGAAGCCCAGCGGTGTGGTGGCCGAGATGGCCAAGCAGACGCGCCAGGCCGTGGCCGAGGCCGATGTCGTCATCTTCGTCGTCGACGTGCGCGGCGGGCTTTCAGCACAAGACCACGACATCGCGAACTACCTGCGCACGCAGGAAAAGCGTGTGCTGCTGGCGGTGAACAAGGCCGAGGGCATGCAGGAATCGCCGCTGCTGAACGAGTTCCATGAGCTCGGTCTGGGCGAACTGCATCCGGTGTCATCTGCACACGGGCAGGGCATACGCAGCCTGATGGAAGCGGCGCTGGAGGGCTTCACGCCCGAAGAAGACGAATACGGCGATGGCCCGGACGACCACCGCCCCATCCGCCTGGCGGTGGCCGGCCGGCCCAACGTGGGCAAGAGCACGCTGATCAACGCCTGGCTGGGCGAAGAACGCCTGGTGGCCTTCGACCAGCCCGGCACCACGCGCGATGCCATCCACGTGCCCTTCGAGCGCGACGGCCGCAAGTTCGAACTGATCGACACCGCTGGACTGCGCCGCAAGGGCAAGGTTTTCGAGGCCATCGAAAAATTTTCCGTGGTGAAGACGCTGCAGGCCATTGCCGACGCGCATGTGGTGCTGTTGCTGATCGACGCCACGCAGGGCGTCAGCGACCAGGACGCCCACATCGCCGGCTACATCCTGGAAAGCGGGCGTGCGGTGGTGATTGCCATCAACAAGTGGGACGCCACCGACGACTACCAGCGTCAGACCTTGCAGCGTTCCATAGAAAGCCGGCTGTCGTTCATGAAATACGCGCCGGTGCTGCACATCTCGGCGCTGAAGCGTGCCGGCCTTTCGGCGGTGTGGAAGACCCTGCTCCAGGCACATGCCTCGGCCACCATCAAGATGACGACGCCAGTGCTCACCCGGCTGGTGCACGAGGCTTCGGAACACCAGGCGCCACGGCGAGATGGGCGCTTCCGCCCGAAGATGCGCTACGCCCACCAGGGCGGCATGAACCCGCCGGTGGTGGTGATTCACGGCACCTCGCTCGACCGCGTGCCCGACACCTACAAGCGGTTTCTCGAAAGCCGGCTGCGCGAGCACTTCAAACTGGTCGGCACGCCCATACGTATAGAAATGCGCTCGGCGGCCAATCCTTTCGACGAAAAGACAGGGTAAGGGCAGTCAGACCAGGGTGGGCGCGGAACCTCGGCGGACAGAAGCAACCCAATGGCCGTAGCCCCCAGAGGCCGCAGGCCCCTGTGATAACGTGACCGATCTGTCAAATTCAACACGGAGAATATCGTGAGCAACAAAGGCCAACTCTTGCAGGACCCCTTTCTGAACCTGCTCCGCAAAGAGCACGTCCCTGTGTCGATTTACCTCGTCAATGGCATCAAGCTGCAGGGTCATATCGAGTCGTTCGACCAGTATGTCGTGTTGCTTCGCAATACCGTGACGCAGATGGTCTACAAGCACGCCATCTCCACCGTCGTGCCCAGCCGCGCAGTGAACTTCCACGCCAACGAACCGGGTGAGCAGGCCTGAACCCCGGCGCGCAGCAGTCGCCCACCTTGAGTTCCTCGTCCACCATGACTTCGCCTAGAAGCGAAGAACTCACACGCGCGGTGCTGGTTGGCGTGGACATCGGCGGCTCGTCGCACTTCGACCCGAGTCTCGATGAACTGGCCTTGCTGGCCCACTCTGCCGGCGATATCGCCGTCGCTCGCGTGACGGCCAAGCGGCGCGCGCCTGATGCAGCCCTGTTCATCGGCAGCGGCAAGGCCGACGAGATCAAGGCGCTGGTGGCTGCCACGGCGGCCGACGGCGTCATCTTCGACCAGGCCTTGAGCCCTGCTCAGCAACGCAACCTCGAACGTCATCTCGGCGTTCCGGTGGCCGACCGTACCGCGCTCATCCTCGACATCTTTGCCGACCGCGCGCAGAGCCATGAAGGCAAGCTTCAGGTCGAGTTGGCTCGACTGCAGTACATGTCGACCCGCCTCGTGGGCCGTTGGAGCCACCTGGAGCGCCAGCGCGGTGGCATCGGTACGCGCGGCGGCCCGGGCGAGGCGCAGATCGAACTCGACCGCCGCATGATCGGCGACCGCATCAAGACCGTGAAAGAGCGGTTGGAGAAGGTCAAACGCCAGCGTGGCACACAGCGCAAGGCGCGAGAACGACGCGGCACGTTTCGCGTGTCGCTGGTGGGTTACACCAACGCCGGCAAGAGCACGCTGTTCAATTCACTGACCAAAGCCAAAGCCTACGCGGCCGACCAGCTCTTTGCCACGCTGGACACGACCACGCGTTCACTCTGGCTCGGTGAAGCACAGGCCTCGGTCTCGCTGTCTGACACCGTGGGCTTCATCCGGGACTTGCCGCACAAGCTGGTGGAAGCCTTCCGCGCCACGTTGCAGGAAGCCGCCGAGGCCGATCTGCTGCTGCACGTCATTGACGCAGCCAGCCCATTGCTGGCTGAACAGCAGGCCGAGGTGGAGCGCGTGCTGGAGGAAATCGGCGCGGAAGGCGTTCCGCAACTGCTCGTCTATAACAAGTGCGACCTGCTCGAGGACTCGCGCCAGTCCCGTGAGGCCGCAGACTGGATCGAGGTCCACCCGGGCGTGCGCCGCCGCCGTGTTTTTGTCAGTGCCCGCTCCGGGCAGGGTCTTGACGTGTTGCGCCAAGCCATCGCCGAGGCGGCGCTGGAACACTTGAGCCTTTCGTCGCGACCACCATTGCCCACATTGCCCGATGGCACCTCTGTCATCTCACCGCTGCCCGGCGCTGCGCCGGCGGCTGCCCATTGATCTCTAGCCGATTGTCCGGACTGCACCCGCATGCGTGAAGCCACACCCCTCCGATTCACCGAACGCCTCAGCGCGGTCGCCATTGCCGCGCGCTCATTGCTCACGGCATTCCTGCCGGGCCGCCGTTCGCAAGCCGGCGCTGCCAACGACGGCCTGGTTTTCAACAACCGCAACGACGGCCCGCCCGACCTGGACGAGCTGTGGCGTGACTTCAACCGCAAGCTGAGCGGCCTGTTCGGCGGCAAGCCCGGCAGCCCGCCCCCTGGCCGCGGTGGCAACGACGGCCCCAGCGGCGGCAGCCCCTTCCAGCCCGACATGAAGAGTGCCGGCATCGGCGTCGGCCTGATTGCCGTTGTCGCATTGCTGATCTGGCTGGGCAGTGGCATCTTCATCGTGCAAGAAGGCAACCGCGCCGTCGTTACCACCTTCGGGAAATACAGCGAGACGGTAGACGCCGGCCTGAAGTGGCGCTTGCCGTTCCCCGTGCAGGCCCATGAGATCGTCGCGGTTTCGCAGTTGCAGAGCGTGGACGTGGGACGCAACACGGTGGGGCAGGTCACGGGCCTGAAAGACTCATCGATGCTGACGCAGGACGAGAACATCGTCGACATCCGCTTCACGGTGCAGTACCGCCGGGCCGATGCCCGCGCCTACCTGTTCGAGAACAACCGTCCTGACGAAGCCGTCGTGATGGCGGCTGAAACAGCGGTGCGGGAAATCGTCGGCCGCAGCCGCGTCGACCAGGTGCTGTATGAGCAGCGCGACGCCATCGCGGCTGATTTGGTGAAGTCCATCCAGGCTCAGCTCGACCGCCTGAATGCCGGCATCGTGGTGTCCAACGTGAACATGCAGAACGTGCAAGTGCCTGAGCAGGTGCAGGCGGCCTTCAACGACGCCGTGAAGGCCGGTGCCGACCGCGACCGCTTCAAGAACGAAGGACAGGCCTATGCGAGCGATGTCATCCCGAAAGCGCGCGGCACCGCCAGCCGCCTGCTGGAAGAAGCCGAGGGCTACCGCTCGCGCGTCGTGGCGCAGGCCGAAGGTGATGCGCAGCGCTTTCGCTCGGTGTTGACCGAGTACCAGAAGGCACCTGCCGTGACGCGTGACCGCCTCTACCTCGAGACCATGCAGCAGGTGTACTCCAACGTCACCAAGGTGATGGTCGACAGCAAGACGGGTTCGAACCTGCTCTATCTGCCACTCGACAAGCTCATGCAGCAAGGTGCAGCGCCTGCCGTCGCCTCGGCGCCCGGCTCGGTGCCCACACCTTCTTCGCTGGTCGATCCCACTGGCACGCAAAGTGTCGATATTCGTTCGCGTGATGCCGCCCGTGCGCGCGATCGCGAAGGCCGGTGACAGGACCCCATCATATGAACCGCATTGCCCTCATCGTCGCCGGCGCAATCATCGTTTTGATGATCGCCGCAAGCACCTTGTTCGTCGTCGACCAGCGCCAGGTCGGCGTCGTGTACGCCCTCGGCGAAATCAAGGAAGTCATCACCGAGCCTGGCCTCAAATTCAAGCTGCCCCCGCCTTTCCAGAACGTCGTCTTCTTGGACAAGCGCGTGCAGACATTGGACAGCCCTGAGACCCGCCCCATCTTCACGGCGGAGAAGAAGAGCCTGGTCATCGATTGGTTGGTGAAATGGCGCATCACCGATCCGCGCCAGTTCATCCGCAACAACGGCGTCGATTTCCGCAACTTGGAAAGCCGCCTGGCGCCTGTGGTGCAGGCTGCCTTCAACGAAGAGATCACCAAGCGCGATGTGCGTGGTGTGCTGGCCACCGAGCGCGAGAAGGTGATGAGCGATGTGCGCAGTCGTCTGGCCGATGAAGCCAAGGCCTTCGGCATCGAGATCGTCGACGTGCGCATCAAGCGCGTCGACTTCGTGGCCGACATCACCGACTCGGTCTACCGCCGCATGGAATCCGAACGCAAGCAGGTCGCCAACGAACTGCGTTCGCAGGGCTCGGCCGATGGCGAAAAGATCCGCGCCGATGCCGACCGCCAGCGCGAGGTGATCATCGCCGAAGCGTATCGCGACGCGCAGAAGATCAAGGGTGAGGGTGATGCCAAGTCGTCAGCGTTGTATGCTGAAGCGTTCGGACGAGACCCGCAATTTGCGCAGTTCTATCGCAGCCTCGAGGCTTACCG
>JBBSCV010000322.1:0-4957 GCA_038249925.1 Burkholderiales bacterium | reverse complement strand
TGGCGGTGCACAACGCCGGCCTGGTGCCGTTTGTGCCCAGCCAGGGCAGCGTGGGCGCCAGTGGCGACCTGGCGCCGCTGTCGCACATGACGCTGGCCCTGATGGGCGAGGGCGAGTTCGTGGTGGACGGTTTGCGCCAGCCGGCCGCAGACGTGCTGCAACGGCACGGCATCGCGCCGCTGGTGCTGCAAGCCAAGGAAGGCCTGGCGTTGATCAACGGCACGCAGACCAGCGCGGCCCTCGCGCTGCACGCGCTGTTCTGTTTCGAGCCGGTGCTGGAAGCCGCGCTGGTGGTGGGCGCGCTGACGGTGGACGCCGCACGCGGCAGCGACGGCCCCTTCGACCCGCGCATTCATGCGCTGCGCGGCCAGCCGGGGCAGATCGACGTGGCGCAGTACTACCGTCAGCTGCTGGCCGGCAGCGCCATCCGCAAATCACACGAAGAGGGCGATGACCGCGTGCAAGACCCGTATTGCCTGCGCTGCCAGCCGCAGGTGGTGGGCGCCTGCCTCGACCAGCTGCGCCATGCAGCGCTGGTGCTGCTGCGCGAGGCGAATGCCGTCACCGACAACCCGCTCGTGTTTCCTGAAGACGGCTCGATGATTTCCGGCGGCAACTTCCACGCCGAACCCGTGGCGCTGGCCGCCGATGCCATGGCCTGCGCCATCGCCGAAGTGGGTGCGATTGCCGAGCGCCGCATTGCGATGCTCATCGACAGCGGCGTGTCACGCCTGCCGCCGTTCTTGACACCGAACGCCGGGCTGAACAGCGGTTTCATGATCGCCCACGTCACCGCCGCCAGCCTGGCCAGTGAGAACAAGAGCCTGGCCCACCCGGCCAGCGTCGACAGCTTGCCCACCAGCGCGAACCAGGAAGACCATGTCTCGATGGCCACCTTCGCTGCGCGGCGCCTGCAGCCGATGATCGACAACGTGGCCCACATCCTGGGCATCGAGCTGCTGGCGGCGGCCCAGGGCATCGAATTCCTGCGTCCGCTGCGCAGTTCAGTCGCGCTGGAAGCCGCGCACGCCATGTTGCGCGAGAAGTGCCCGGCGATGATGGAAGACCGCTACCTGGCGCCCGACATCGCGGCGGCCAGCGCGCTGGTGCGGGATGGCTCGCTGGCCCGTGTCTTGCGCACGCTGGACGCGCTGCCGGCGCTTTGGACACCAGCCTGATTCATCTCAATCACCCGACGGGCCTCAAGCTTGGCGGCTGGCGGCCGATGATCAACGGGTGGACTGGGTTACCCGCGCGCGTCTTGCGCTGAACATCGACAACGATGCGCTTGCTGCGCACCGGGACGGCATCCGCCTGCGCTTCAGCTGGCTGGCTGCGCTGGCACTGCTGCCCTTCACGCTGCTGCACCTGTTCAACGCGAACTGGTTGATGTTCTCCGTGAACATGGCGCTGAGCAGCGTGATGGCCGCCAACGGCTGGGCCATGCAACGTGGCCGCGCCCCGCTGCTGCCGTTCTGGGTCTTGTCCTGCATGCTGATCGCAGGGTGCAGCATGTCGGTGTGGTTTCAGGGCAGCTTCGGGGTCTTCTGGTCCTACCCGGCCATGTTCATGCTGTTTTTCGTGCTGCCGCGCCGCCAGGCGATGGCCCTGGGGCTCGTGCTCCTCTCGGTCACCACGGGCTTGGCCACGGTGTCGCTGGGTGTGCTACTGGCCGCACGGGTGCTGATGTCGCTGGGCTTCACGCTGGTGATGATCCATGTCGTGCTGAACGTCATCGGGCAACTGCAGCAGGCTCTGGTCACGCAAGCCATCACCGACCCGCTGACCGGCGCCTTCAACCGTCGCCATCTTCAGGCCCACCTCGCAGCGCGCGTGGCGCCGGCTGCTGCAGAGCCCGTCGCTGTCGAGCCGGTTGCGCACGCGCTGTTGCTGATCGACATCGACCACTTCAAGCGCATCAACGACACCCATGGCCACGATGCCGGCGACGTGGTCTTGTGCCGCCTCGTCAGCGCCATCAACGCGCGCAAGCGCAGCAGCGACCTGCTCTTTCGCACCGGCGGCGAGGAGTTCGTGCTGCTGCTGCCGCTGGCCACCCCCGCTGCCGCCATGCGTGTGGCCGAAGACCTGCGCCGGCTTCTGGCCGACACCGAACTGCTGGCCAGCGAGAAGGTGACGGTCAGCATCGGACTCAGTGCGCTGGCCCCGGGGCAGACCGCCGCGGCCTGGGTGAAGGCCGCCGACACGGCCCTTTACGATGCCAAGCGCCTGGGCCGAGACCGCGTGGTGCTGGCCGCCGCCTGAAGTCGCGGCTGGCTGCGGGGGCTGCGGGCCGATAGAAGGGTTTGTGATGGCAGTAAGGCTGCGCGCCTAGCATGGCGTGATGACTGCTGCTGAACTTGCCCTTCCGTCTGCCCTTCCGACTGTTCTCTTGTCTGGCCAGAGCAGTGCGCCGCTGCGGCGCCGCTTCTGCCTGGTGGCCGCTGTGCTGGCCCTGCAAGGTTGTGCATCGGGCCCGGGTAAAACATCAGACGGCGGCGCTGCGGGCGCAGGCCGCAAGGGTCCGCGCGCGGCCGCTCGCGGGCAGAACCCGCTGGCGGTGGAACGCGACTGGTTGCGTTCATGGTTCGACGGCACGCCGGTGACGATCGACCAACGTGACGAAGGCCCGTTGAGCGTGGAAGTGCCGCTGGCCTTCAGCTTCGCGCCGCGGCGCAGCAGCGTGAAGCCAGCGTTGGCTGCCGTGCTGGACAAGCTGGCCGAGAGCCTTCGCCGCACCGGTGCACTGCTGCCCGGCCTGGCGGCCCCGGCGGATGCCGGCGGGCCGCCGGCCCTGGCGCTGCAGCGTGCTGGCGCGCTGCGCGCCCATCTGCTGTCGCGCGGCGTGCCGCTGGCGCAGCTGGGTCCGCCGGCTGCTGCGCAGGCGGCTGCGGTGCAACTGCGGGTGGAGTTGCCGCCGTCGTAGCACAGGGCGCGGGCCGGCCCCGGCCCCTGCGTCTGCCGTGACTGTCTGCGCCCGGCCTGTCAGCGCAAAATCGCCGTCATGACACGTTGTATCTTTGCCGGGCTGCTGCTCTTGTTGTGCCAGTTCGCGCAGGCCGCCGCCCCGGTGGTGGTGGGCAGCAAGCGTTTCACCGAAAGTTATGTGCTGGGCGAATTGGTGCGCCAGCAGCTGCTGCAGGCCGGCGTGGCCGCCACGCACAAGCCGGGCCTGGGCAACACCGCCATCCTGGAGCAGGCACTGGCCAGCGGCGCGGTGGATGTCTACCCCGAGTACACCGGCACCATCGTGCGTGAGCTGCTCAAGAGGGAAGGCAACCCGTCGCTGGAGGAACTGAACCGCTGGCTGGCGCCGCGCGGTTTGAAGGCTGCGGTGCCGCTGGGCTTCAACAACACCTATGCGCTGGCTCTGCGCGAAAGCGTGGCGCAGCGCCTGGGTGTGATGACGATCAGTGACCTGGCCCGGCTGCCGCGCGGCGCCTTGAAGCCGGGCCTGTCGCATGAATTCCAGCAGCGCGCCGACGGCTGGCCGGCGCTGCAGCGGGCCTACGGTCTGCCCTTTGCCGCCGGAGCCGCGCTGGACCACGGCCTGGCCTATGAGGCGCTGCGCGCGGGTCAGGTCGACCTCATCGACGTCTACAGCACCGACGCGCAAGTGGGCCGGCAGGGGCTGCGCGTGCTGGTCGACGACCGCCAGTTTTTCCCGCGCTACGACGCCGTGCTGCTGATGCGCGCCACCCTGGATGCCACGCCGCTGCTGCCGCTGGCCGGACGCATCGATGAGGCCACGATGGTGGCGCTGAACGCGCAGGTGGAGATCGACCGCCGCAGCTTCGACGACGTGGCGCGGGCCTTCCTGGCCGGCGGCATGAGCATTGCTGCAGCCTCGAGCGCTGCCGCCGCACAGGGCCCCAGCTTCCTCGGCCGACTCTTCGCGCCCGACCTGCCGCGGCTGCTGGGCCAGCACCTGGCGCTGGTGTTCGGCAGCGTGGCGCTGGCGGTGGTGGTGGGCGTGCCATTGGGCGTGTGGGCTTGGCGGCGGCCTCGCGCAGAGGCTTGGGTGATGGGCGCGGTGGGGGTGCTGCAGACGGTGCCGTCGCTGGCGCTGCTGGCGTTCTTGATCGCCGCCCTGGGAACCATCGGCTTTGTGCCCGCGCTGCTGGCTCTCTTTGTCTATGCGCTGTTGCCGGTGGTGCGCAACACGCACGCCGGTCTGGCAGGCGTGTCTGCGGGCCAGGGCATGGCTGCGGCGGCGCTGGGCCTCACGCCAGCGCAGGTGCTGCGCCACGTGCAGCTGCCCCAGGCCATGCCCACGCTGCTGGCGGGCGTGAAGACGGCGGCCGTCATCAACGTGGGCACGGCCACTGTGGCGGCCTTCATCGGTGCTGGCGGGCTGGGCGAGCGCATCGTCGCGGGCCTGGCTGTGAACGACCGCGAATTGATGCTGGCCGGCGCACTGCCCGCAGCCGTGCTGGCGCTGGGCGTGCAGGCCCTGTTCCATGCGATGGAACGCCGCGCGGGTGCGGCTGTGGCGACAATCAAGGGTTGAGGAGAACCCGTGCCGTGACCCACATCATTCAGAACCTGCACACCCTGGCTCAGGGCCAACGTATCGGCATCGCCTTTTCCGGCGGCCTGGACACCAGCGCCGCCGTGCACTGGATGCGCGCCAAGGGCGCCATCCCCTGTGCCTACACCGCGCACCTGGGCCAGCCCGACGAGAGCGACTACGACGAGATTCCGCGCAAGGCGCTGGCCTACGGCGCCGACATCGCGCGGCTGGTCGACTGCCGCGCGCAGCTGGTGGCCGAAGGCATCGCCGCCATCCAGTGCAGCGCCTTTCACATCAGCACCGGCGGCGCCACCTACTTCAACACCACGCCTCTGGGCCGTGCCGTCACCGGCACCGCGCTGGTGGTGGCCATGCGCGAAGACGGCGTCAACATCTGGGGCGACGGCAGCACCTACAAGGGCAACGACATCGAGCGCTTCTACC
>JBBSCV010000321.1:0-4959 GCA_038249925.1 Burkholderiales bacterium | reverse complement strand
CCGAATCACCGCGTCACACGGATGCGCTGTGGGCCGTGAATCGCGCCGTCCAGCACCAGATAGCAGGCGAATTCGCCGGGGCCAGGCGCGGGTGCGTCGCTGAAGGCATCCCACGACAGGCAACCCTCGATCGGCTCACCGGCTTGCACCGGCGCACCGTAGACAGGCACTGCCAAATCCCTGCGCCACGGGTGAACGGCGTTGGCGCCGACCAGCAGCAACGTGACTGGCACGATGGCGGCCACTTCCTGTTCCTGGCCGCCGTCTGACAGCGTCAATCCAGCGACGAGCGCGTGCGGCCGGGCCGGCGTCGAGAAGGCCGCGTCGACGATCAGCCTCGCCGCGGGGCCCCGCTCGTCGAGCTCGATGTTGAAGTTCACACCCTGCCCTGGCGTCGACGGCATTGGCGGCGTCCGGCTGCCGGGAAGGTAGCTCGGCAAGCCTGGCGCCCCGGCCGCCGGCTGCGGGTTCACCGAAAGCGGCGCCGCAGCATCGGGACGCGGGGCCTCGCCACCTTCCAGCGCCACGTTCACCAGGTTGGACACCCAGTCGAAGTGCACGAGGCCGAACGACCAGGCGCTGCTGCGCCAGGGCAAGTCGATGCGGCAGCGGACCTCGGTCCAGGCGATCTGGGCCCCGTAGCCGGCCAATTCGTCGGCGGGGGGGCGCACCGGCCCGGCGCGCGTGGCTTGGGCCTGGTGGCGGCTGGCCAGCACCTTGGGCGGCACCAGCGCCGGCACGACGCTGACGCGCCCGGATTGCATCTCCGTCGCAACGAGCAGGCAGTTGTCGCCCAGCGGCAAGTCCCAGTCGCGTTCGCCGTCGCAACGCACGGCAATGGCGATCGGCAGCACCGCTCGCGCATCGACGTGAATCTGGCTCTGCGCCGCAATCGCGATGCCGACGAACCCGGAGTCCAGCAGCCGCACCTCCCGGGCGTGCACGTCGAGCGTGGGCGCCGCTGCGAATTCGGCATCGCTGAAGTCGAGGAGGTCAGCCGCGATGTCGGCCGGCGAGAGGGTGGAGGCTGTGGCCATGGCGGGTTCAGAGCGAGCTCATCTTCTCGAGCTGCAGGTAAGTCTTGCAGACGATGCAGAACTTGTGGCTGCAGTGGGTGCTGAAGCTGTGGTACATGATGCAGTCGCCGTCAGCCGGGCTGGGCGTGTCCTGGGTCGCGTCTTGCCAGTTCACGGCGCCAGCCGCCACGGTGGCCGCATGACGGCAGTGCGAACCGCTGCCGCCGTGGCCGACGTACTGCAGCGGGTGGTCCTTCAACGAGTCGGGCTTGGCCGCGGACACGTTCGTCTGTCGGAATTTGTGGCCGAACTCGTGCGAGGTCGTGTCGTTGAAGTCGACCTGACTTCCAGAGGTTCCTGCTGCCGCTTTCGGCCGGTAAACCGCCACGATGCCGCCAGCGGTTGCCCAGCCGAGGAAATCCTTGGCCGTTTCCACCTGCAGCCGCACCCAGACCGGGTGGGCCGCGGTCGGCGCCGGCGCCCCCGCCGGGAGGTTGATCTTGACCGCCAGCGTCGAGCCCCGCCCGGGTTCGATCTCGACATCGGCATCGACGATGTTGCCGCCCTTGACCCAGGGTGAATCGGCCAGCCCCCACTCGCCGAGCACCACCAGCTTGGCGCCGGCCTTGATCGGCGGCTTGCAGACGATGGGCCCGCCGGTGCCCCGCGCCAGCGTGATGGCCTGGCCGTTGGCGGTGAGCTTGTAGTTCTTGAGCTGGGTCGGGCCCTTCGGGTCGCACTGGTATTCGCAGACGATCAGGTTGTCCTTGACGGGATGCTCGGCCTCCGTGTCGAGCTTCATCTTCGCGTTGCTGACGAACTGGCCGATGTTGCTGTCGTCGCCGACATTCGCCACGATGTCGGTGATGCTGCCGGCATGCTTCAGCTGGTACTCCAGCATGAAGGTGCGGTCTTGAAGGTCGGCCGGCAGGTCGGTCTTCTCGAACTTCTTCTCTGCCACCAGCAGCATCTCGGCAAAGATCTCGGCGTAGGCGGCTTCGGCATCGGTCGGGCGCACGGCGGCGAAGCCGTTGGCGTAGGTCATCTGGTACCAGAAGCGCCGCCACACGCAGTAGCTGGCCTGCGTCTTTCGGGGCGTCGAACCCGCCGCCCCCTTCACCGCGGCGTCCAGCTTCGCGCTGACGTCGAACATGTCGCCGGCAAATTCCGAGAGGTGCAATTCGACCGCCGAGGTCCAGCCGTCGGCATCCGCCACGCTGCTGGTCGTGGCGCCGCCACCCGGCCCGCCGAACCCTTCCTGCTGCGCGGCAGTGAGGGCGGCGATGCTGAAGACGGCAGGCTCGGTGCCACCCGGGTCGGCGCGACGAGGCCCGTCGGTGCGCGTGCACTCGAACAAGACCTTCACCCCGGCGAGCTTGTCGGTGGCGCCGTTCTTCTGCTTGACGCGGGCACGGAAGCGAACGATGCGCCCGTACTCGGGGTGGCACTTCGCCTGGCCTTCGAGCAAGGCGTCGAGGTTGATGTACTGCTTGAATGCGGCGCCGTCCTTGTCCTTGCGCTCGACGCTGGTGGTGACGATCTTCTTGTCGGCGGTCTCGTCGGCGGCACCCTTGACGAACTTCTCCGCATCCTGCGTCACGACCTCGATCAACTCGACCAGTTCGTACTCGATGTCCAGCGGGCACGCGGCAGGGTCTCCCGGAGCCTCGTTGCAACCGGGGCCGCTGTTCGGATTGCTCGGCGAGTTCTTGGGCACGGCTATGCGCTCGGCAACGCCTGGAGCGTGGCCTTCAGGTACATGCGGGTCTTGCGGCGCAAACGCTCGATGCGCCGGGCGGCGTCCTGCTGCGCGGGGTGGGCCAGCGTCTTGCGCACCCAGGGGTACAGCGGATCGCGTGTGACACCGTGTCCCAGCGCGAACATCAGGCCGCACAGCAAGCCGATCCCGGCCGCGCTGGCACAGCCCCAGCGCGCGGCTTCGTCCTGCGCCTGCTTCATCAGAAGCAGCAGGCGTTCGCGCCCGACGAATTCGGCTTTCTCCGGATGCACGGTGGCCATCAGCCCGAGGATATCGGCCTCCAGCTTTTGGCCATCCAATGAGTCCAGACTTTCCAGAAACGGGCACAGGCGTTGAAGCGCGGCGATGGCGTGTCGGTTGTCGCGTCCCCGGGTCCGAAGTTGGTAGCGCTCCACAGCGGCGAACGCCTGATCCGCCCGCCACTGCTGTCCGTTGCCGTGCGCCTGCACGAGGCTCTGTTGGAGGCCAGGAATCTGCACATCGGAATCGAACGAGGCGCCGTAAGCCAGTATGCATTCGAGGAAGAAGCGCAGCGGCCCGCGATGGTCGAAGCCGCAATTTGCGGCTCTGGCCAAGCCGTCGTCGACGACCTTGCGAAAGACTTCATCGCCGCGCAGGGCGTGCAACTCGGGCGCGAAACGGGCGAGATGCCGCAGCATTTCGACCTTGAATTGCTCTGACGCCGCATTGCGGAACAAGAGCATCTGGTCGGAACGGATGACCAGCACAGTGGGGCCCGGACGGAGTTGAAATTTAAGCGTATCACAGGACCCCGCCGCTGCAGCGCACGTTCTGGAAACAGGCATCTGCAGCGACTTCAGCGCGCTCTTCGTCTCGCACTGCTCGACCGAATCGCCGGCCAGTTCTTGATCGCGGCAGGCGCGCCGACCGCTTGCTTGCATGCGACACACACTTGTGCGCGGGGCGCGAATGCCGCTGCCCGCGTGTGGCACGGCACAGGGGCGCAGGCAGACTCGCGCATTCCTGAAATTCGAGCCCTGCGTGCCTGCCCGGCATGCGCGGGCAATGGCCACAACCCAGCCCGAGCCAACCACCGCCCCCGCCCATGTCAGCCCCTCGCCCGCCACGCGGCCCGCGCGCCACGCCCGATGTCGCCCTGATCCTGCTGGCCCTGGCCTGCGTGCTGGCACTGCTGGCGCATTGGGTGCCGGCCGGTCAATTCAGCATCGAGACCGTCGGCGGCAAGCCGCGGCCCGTGCCCGGCAGCTACCAGGTGGTCGAAGGCTGGGTCGGCCCGCCGCTGTTCGGCAGCGGCGACACCGTGGGTCTGCTGAACCTGCTGTTCGAAGGGCTGGTCAGCGGCGGCAGGAACGGCAGCGCGGTCGGCGTGGTGGCCTTCCTGCTGGTCATCGGCGGGGCCTTCGGGCTGGTGATGCAGACCGGCGCCATCCAGCGCGGGCTGGAAGTGCTGATTCGCCGCGGCACGGCACGGCTGCACCTGTTGCTGCCGCTGCTGTTCCTGCTGTTTTCTCTGGGCGGGGCAGTGTTCGGCATGGGCGAAGAGGCGGTGGCCTTCTGCCTGCTGCTGGCGCCGCTGCTGGTGCGGCTGGGTTACGACAGCGTGTGCGCGGTGCTGGTCACTTACGTGGCCACGCAGATCGGCTTCGCCACGAGCTGGATGAACCCCTTCAGCGTGGCCGTGGCCCAGGGCATCGCCGGCGTGCCGGTGGGCTCGGGCGCCGCGCTGCGCATGGGCATGTGGGCGGTGTTCACGCTGTTCGGCATCGTCTACCTGATGCGCTATGCCGCGGCTGTGAAAGCCGACCCGACGCGCAGCCTCACCCGGGCGGCCGACCTGCGGCACTTTGCGCAGGCCGAAGGTGCGGCCCCCTCGGACCTTGACACCGGCGCCGGGGCGCAGCGGCTGGCCGCGGCCGACATGTTGATCCTGGCCACCGTGGCGGCGTGCATGGCCTGGGTGAGCTGGGGCGTGCTGGCCTGGGGCTGGTACATCCCCGAGATCGCCAGCCAGTTCTTCACCATGGGCGTGGTGTGCGCGCTGCTGGCCTGGTTCGCGCGGCTGCCAGCCTGCGACGCCAACGGTCTGGCAGCGGCCTTCCGCCGCGGCATGGCCGACATGTTGCCGGCCGTGCTGGTGGTGGCGCTGGCCAAGGGCCTGGTGCTGATGCTGGGGGGCGACAACCCCGGCCAGCCTTCGGTGCT
>JBBSCV010000320.1:0-4965 GCA_038249925.1 Burkholderiales bacterium | reverse complement strand
TCGATCTTCCACTTCCACCAGGTGCCGGCGCTCTTCGTGCGGCCGCTGCCGTCGGCCGCGCCGCGCTGCTTCAGCATGAAGCCTTCGACGCCGCGTTCACGCGCGCTCTGGCGCAGCGCGGCGTGCGCGGCCCAGGTGGGCGCGGTCAGCGCCGGTGACAAGCGCAAGGGGTGCGCCGCCGCCAGCGCTTCCAGGCGCGCGCGGCGCTCGTGCTGGGGCTGCGCACGCAGGTCTTCCCCTGCGGCTTCCAGCAGGTCGTAGGCCAGCAGCACCACAGGCGCGTCTGCCAGCAGCTTCTTGGGCAAGGTCTTGCGCGTGATGCGCTTCTGCAGCAGGGCAAACGGCGCCGGCTGTTGGCTTTCCGCCGGCCACACCAGCAATTCACCATCGACCACCGTGCCATCGGGCCAGGCGGCAGCCTGCTGCACCACTTCAGGAAAACGCTCGGTGATCAGTTCTTCACCTCGCGACCACACCCACACCTGCCCGGCACGCTTCACCACCTGCGCGCGAATGCCGTCGTACTTCCATTCCACCAACCAGGCGGCGGGCGGGCCGAGCAGGGTGTCGAAGTCGGCCAGCGGCGCCTGCAGCGCGTGGGCCAGGAAGAAGGGATACGGCTGGCCGCTGGGCGCGGCTTCCGTGCCGGGCGCTGCCAGCAGCGCGTTGAAGCGCTCTGCGCTCGGCGTGCTGCGCGCGTCGGTCCAGCCCACCAGGCGCTGTGCCATCAGTTTGGCGTCCAGCCCGGCGTGTTCAGCCAGCGCCCGCTGCACCAGCAGCTTGCTGACGCCGACACGAAACCCGCCGCCGATCAGCTTCACCAGCAGAAAACGGCTGCCCGCGTCCAGCACCTCCCAGGCAGCGACCAGACGCTCGGCCTGCTCTTTCGGCGCCAGGCCACGCAAGGGCAGCAGGCGCTCTTCCACCCACACGGCCAGGCCGGCGTCGTCCGTGCCCGTGCCTGGCGGCAGCACATGGGCGATGGTCTCGGCCAGGTCGCCCACGGCCTGATAACACTCGTCGAAGAGCCAGGCGTCGACACCCGCGCGCTGGCAAGCCGCCTCACGCATCAAGGCCGTGGGCAGCACCTGGCGCGGCTTGCCGCCGGCCAGGAAGTACACCGCCCAGGCCGCATCGGACGGCGGCGCGGCCTGGAAGTAGCGCCGCAGCGCCGTCACTTTTTCGAGCGTGGAGGTGCTGGCGTCCAGGGCCTGGTAAAGCTCGGCAAAGCGGTGCATGCCGGCATGATGCACATCAGGCGTGCCGGCTGCCACCGGGACTGCGCATGCACAATGCCCCGACGTTCTCAAAAGGACCTCCATGAGACAGCACGCCGCAAGCAAGCACCTTTCAGCGGCCGCATCGCTGCTGACCTTGGCCCTGACTCTGGCCATGGCTGCGGCGCCTGCCTGGGCGCAGAGCCCGCCGCGCAGCCCGCCTCGCGCGGCCCCGGGCGATCAGCCCGTGGTGGCCGTGCCTTCCCAGCTGGTCGAGCAAAAGGGCAGGTCGCGCACCGTGTCTTTGCCCGCCAAGGGCCTCTTCAAGGGCGACCAGCTCACCGAGGCGGCCAAGACGCAGCTCACCGACCTCATCGTCAATGCGCTCGGTCTGCAGGTGGAAGTGGCCTTGCTGATACCCGTGGGGCCATGGAACATCGACGGCACCGGCCACGCCGGCGAGCGCGACCTGACACCGGCACGCCTGCAGGCGCTGCGCAAGTACCTCAGCGACCGCGGCGTCGACCAGAACCGCATCTTTGTCGAAAGCCGCATCGACCCCAGGCTGACAGAGCCGCGCCTGGACGTGCAGCTCGTCGGACAGCCCGGCAACGACTAGGTCGACTCGACAGCCGCCGCGGCCGGCGACGGCTCTTCGCCGTCGTCGGCACCGAACTCGGTGTGAAAGCTGCCCGATTCCAGCCCCTGCTGGCGCAACCAGCGCACCATCACCGCCTCGTAGCCGTGCGTCACGATGACGCGGCTGGCGCCGGTGGCGGCAATGGCGCGCTGCAGGCCGGGCCAGTCGGCGTGGTCAGAGAGCACGAAGCCCCTGTCCACCCCGCGCCGGCGGCGCGCACCGCGCAGCTGCATCCAGCCACTGGCGAAGGCATCGCTCTGGTCGCCCAGCTTGCGTGCCCAGGCGCTGCCCAGCACGCCCGGGGGGGCCACGACAAGGGCCTGTTTCAACACCGATTTGTCGCTCAGCGCTTCCAGCAGCAGCGTCGCCGGCAGCGCCACGCCGGCTTCGCGGTAGGCCTGGTTCAACGGCTCCACGGCGCCGTGCACGACGATGGGGCCGAGCGTCGGGTCCACGCCAGCCAGCATGCGCTGCGCCTTGCCGAAGCTGTAGCCCAGCAACAGGCTGGCGCGGCCGGCCTCGGCGTTGGCGGCCCACCAGGCATTGATCTGCGCCATCACTTCGGCCTGCGGCCGCCAGCGGTAGATGGGCAGTCCGAACGTGCTTTCGGTGATGAAGCAGTGGCAACGCACCGGCTCGAAGGGTGCGCAGGTGGCGTTGACGTCGTCGGTGTGACCGCTGGTGAAATAGTCGCCCGAGGCCACCCACACCTGCCCGGCATGCTCGACCCGCACCTGGGCCGAGCCCAGCACATGGCCAGCCGGGTGCAGCGAGACGCGCACGCCGTTGATGAACACCGCCTCGCCATAGGCCAGGCCCTGCAGAGAGATGCTGCCCAGGCGGGCGCGCAGCACGCCGGCGCTGACGGCCGTGGCGAGATAGGCGCCATGACCGCGCCGCGCGTGGTCGGCATGGGCGTGGGTGATGACGGCGCGCGCCACCGGGCGCCAGGGGTCGATGTAGAAGTCACCCGCCGGGCAGTACAGGCCTTCGGGGCGCTGCACGATGAGATCGACCGCTTCAGCCATGTTCAGTCACAACGATGGAACGACGCGCGGGCCTGCAGTGCATGGTGCCGCATTCAATATCTGCCGGTGATGCCTGCGATGCGCAAATACAAGTTCGCCGCCCAGGCCACCACGCCGCGGTGCAGCCACAGCCGCCAGCCAGTCCGCTCGGGCATGCCGACGACCTCGACAGACAGCTCGAACGCCTGCTGCAGCCGGGCGCGCAGCGCCAGCGAGAACTCGCGGTCGCGCACCACCACGTTGGCTTCCAGATTCAGCAGCAGGCTCAGCGGGTCGATGTTGCTGCTGCCCACGGTGGCCCAGCTGTCATCCACCACCGCGACCTTGGCATGCAGGAAGGCGGGCGTGTATTCGTAGATGCGCACGCCGTTGGCCCGCAGCTCGTCGTAGAGCGCGCGCGCGGCCAGTGCGGCAATGCGGTAGTCGACCTTGCCCTGCAGCAGCAGGCGCACGTTCACGCCCCGGCGCGCGGCATGGCGCAGTGCGCGTCGAAAGGAGCGGCCGGGGTAGAAGTAGGGCACCGCCAGATCCACGCTGTGGCGCGCCCGGCGTATCGCCTCCACGTAACTGCGTTCGATGATGCGGCGCTGACGCAGGTTGTCGCGCACCAGAAACGCCGCGCGCATCGGCCCTTCGGGGGCGGCGCCCGTCGCAGACTCCGCCGGCAGCTTCACGCCGCGCAATTCGCGCACCATGCTCATGGCCTTCTTCACCGGCCGCGCGCTGCGCGCCAGGGCCTTGACCTCGTCGCGCCAGTCGCGCCAGAGGTGGGCGCGCGCCCACATCGCACGTGCGGTGGCGTGCACCTGCATCGCCAGCGGGCCGCGCACCTGCACGGCGTAGTCCAGCCGCGGCGCATCGGTCCAGCCGTGGTTCATGTCGTGGCGGTCGTCGATGAGGTTGATGCCGCCGACAAACGCCACCTGCTCATCGCACACGCACAGCTTGTGGTGCAGGCGGCGCAACTGCCCGGGCTGCAGCCAGGCATACCAGCGGTCGAGCGGGCGAAACACCTCCAGCTTCACGCCGCTGTCGGCAAAGAGCGCACGCACACGGCCCAGCGTCTTGATGGTGCCGAAGCCGTCCACCACCACATGCACCGCCACGCCACGGCCAGCGGCTTCCTTCAGCGCCACGGCCAGCATGGTGGCCGCGGGGTCGTCATGGAAGATGTAGGTGGCCAGCCAGACCTCGCGCTGCGCGGCCGCGATGGCGCTGCGCATGCGCGGGAACAACTCATCGCCGCCCTCCAGCAGTTCCACCTGGTTGCCGCCCACGAAACCCTGCGTCGGCACCACCGTCCAGCTGCGCAGGCGGTCCAGGGCCGACATCAAGCCCTCGCCGGCGGCTCAGTCACGAGCTCGGGCACCAGCTCGGCCACCAGTTCAGCCACCAGGGGCAGGTGGTCGGACATGCGCGCCCAGGTGCCGCCGCGCGGCACCAGCATGGTTCGGCAGGCCAGCCCGCGGACGTAGAAGCGGTCGAGCGCGAACACCGGTGCCAGCGAGGGGAAGGTGACGCTGTCGCCGTTGCGCGCGCCCGGTGCACACGCGCGCCCCAGCCCGAGCTCGGCCATGGGGCCATCGAGCCGTTCGCCCCAGTCATTGAAGTCGCCGGCCACCACCAGCATGTCACCGCGCGGCACCACGGCTTCGATGAACTGCGCCAGGCGTTGCACCTGGCGCACCCGGCTGCGGTGCACGAGGCCGAAATGCACCACCACCGCATGCAGCGTGCGCCCGCCCCAGGCCACCGGCACATGCAGCAGGCCGCGCTGCTCGAAGCGGTGGTCGCTGACATCGTGGTGACCTACGTCGCCCATCGGCCAGCGCGAAAGCAAGGCATTGCCATGCTCGCCATGGCGAGTGACCGCATTGCTGCGGTAGGCCACCTCGTAGCCGTCGGGGGCCAGGAATTCGGCCTGCCCTTCGGCCGGCCAGCCGAAGTGCGTTTTCTCGAAGCGCCGGGCCTCGCGGGTGTGGAAGGCGCGCACTTCCTGCAGGAACACGAGGTCGGCATCGAAAGCCTCGACCGCCTGCCCCAGGTTGTGGATCTCGAGCCGCTTGCGCGGGCCCATGCC
>JBBSCV010000319.1:0-4989 GCA_038249925.1 Burkholderiales bacterium | reverse complement strand
GCCATCCGCGACGTCACGGCCACGGTCGAAAGCGTGCCGCTCATCACCGCCAGCATCCTGAGCAAGAAGCGCGCGGCCGGGCTGAAGGCCCTGGTGATGGACGTGAAGCTTGGCAGTGGCGCCTTCGCCGCGAGCATCGACGACGCGCGCGCTTTGGCTCGCAGCCTGGTGCAGGTGGCCACGCGGGCCGGCCTGCCGACAGTCGCCCTGGACCCTCACCGAAAGACCCCACCATGGCCATCACCGTTGCCATCGATCTCGGCTACGAGTTCACTGTCAAGGCGTCGCTGGACGATGTGTTCGCCGTGCTATCCGACGTGCCCACCTCGGCCAGCTTCTTTCCGAAGGTGGACAAGCTCACCGAGACTGCCAAAGACACCTACCGCTGGGAAATGGAGAAGGTGGGCAGCGCGCAGGTGAACATCCAGACCGTGTACGTGAGCAAATACACCAGAGACCGCAAGAAGGGCACCGTGGTCTGGACGCCGGTCAAGGGCGAGGGCAACGCGCAGGTTGGCGGCCACTGGAAACTGAAGGCCGGCAAGGCCGGCACCGAGATCGACTTCAAGGTGGCCGGCACCGTGGACGTGCCGCTGCCCGGGCTAATGAAGGCCATCGTGGCGCCCGTCGTCAGCAGCGAATTCGAGAAGCTGGTGGACAAGTACGTCGCCAACCTGATCAAGAAATTCGGTGGCGAAGTGGAGTGAATTTCACTGCCCGTTTTTCACAGCCCGTGAGAGACCGGCACCGGCCTGTACCTGCACCTGTTGACCGGGTCCCTTGGGGCTCATTCCTTGGTCGCTGCGAGCAGCCGTGCCGCACCGCAGCCCGGGGCGCGTGCCTCGGTCGGGTCGCATCCGACAGTCGCCAGCGACCGGGACTGCAACAAACGCATCAAGTTGATCGGCAGCAGCGCCGTATGCAGTGCCAATACCGGCCAGAGCCCGGCACTGGCGCCGTAGGCGATGAAGGCCGCGTTGGCCGCCAGCGCGCACAGCCGCAGCGCGACCGGCTGGACGCAAGAAAAGGTGGCCACAGTCAGACCCGCCGCGATTCAGCCGAGGGCGTCACTCATCGCGGCAGGCCCGCCGCGGCGCGAGCTGAACTAGCGGACTTCATGCGCTGCGGTGCGTCGGGGCGAACCTGAGCCAACAGGCCGCGACCAGGGTCCCATGTGCGCATCTGCGCATCTGCGAAAAGCCGTCGAGTCGGTTTCATGAGCGGACCTTGATGGGACGGGGAATGAGAACGGACTGGGCCGCGATTCGGACCGCGGCAGTGCGGAACACATGGCCAGCAACTGCACCATTGCCATGCAGCGCATGCAGCGCCTGCAGACGCGTATCCTTCGCGCTGACTCGGGCGGGCTCGCCATGGCGAGCCCGCTGCGAACCGCCTACGTGCTTACCGGCCGGCGCCGCGCCAGCGCACCCATGCCCGCCAATCCGGCGGCCCACAAAGCCCAGCTGGCGGGTTCAGGCACTGGGGAGAGGTTCAGGTTGCCCGCAAAGCCGACATTGCTGGTGCTGACCTGGGTGCCGTTCAACAGCCCGAAGGACACGATGCCGATGGCTTGTGCCGTGCCGGTCGCGCTCTCGAACCGACCGGTGCCGCCTGTAAAGACGATGTTTTCGTTGACCGCGAAGGTGGCTGGCGCCGCGCCGGCTGTCAGCGTGCCCGTGTAACTGCCGGTCAATGTGCCGTCGCCGAAGGTCCAGACGAACTGGCCGTTGGAGTACGGCCCAGGCGGAAAACCCGCGATGCAGTGGCTTGCGACGTAGCTGAAGCTGCCGAGGTTCGAGTCCCCGCTGGCGGACACCGCCCCGGGGGCGAACGAGATCAACAGCGCGGAGCCGCAGCGTCCGCCAGGTGTGCCGCCCGGTGAGACGTTGCTGCGGCTCCCGTTGAACGAGACGTTTTCGGCAGAAGCTGGTGCTGCGGCGACAATGCCCGCGACCAGAACGGCCGCTGCAAGTGTGCTGCGCCGCAAGGATGGTGTTGTCATGGCTCGACTCCCGGTAATGGACGCCACGACGGTGTGGCGGCTTGACTGTGCTGGTGCAACGGCGCGGCTGTCCTGATGGATCGCCGACGGTTGACCGATGCTTCGTCGATGCGAGCCCTGACGTGAGCGCTGAGCGCGACGCCGCCGCGCCGATCCAGCTCTCGCGCCGGGACGCCTTCGAGCGCGCTGACGTGCGCGTCGAACCGTCGATGCTTTCGCTGCAAGGGCCCGCTGGGCGGGTGTTGCTTGAACCGCGGGTGATGCAATTGCTGGTGGCGCTGGCCGACTCCAACGGTGCCGTGGCGTCGCGAGAAACCTTGCTGGCGCAGTGCTGGGCCGGGGCGGTGGTGGGCGATGACGCGCTGCACCGCGCAGTGGCAGGCGCCCGCCGGGCGCTGCGCGACGCCGGGACGGCGGCGCTGTCGATAGAGACGATCGCGCGTGTCGGCTACCGCTTGGCGGGCACTGAAGAGCCTGCCCCTGTCGACGTGCCGGTTGCCGCGCAGGCTTTGCCTTTGCCTCACGCAGCGCCAGCGCCAGTGCCCGTGCCCGTGCCCGTTCCGATATCGCTCGAGATGGCTGACATGCAGGCGCGCGGGCCCGGACAACGGCGGGTCTGGGTCCTGGCTGCCGTGGCTGCCGTGGCTGCTGTGACAGTGGGCGCCGTGGGGGTCATGAAATGGCAGGCGCGGCGCCGTGGCCCGCTGCCCGCCGAGGTCCAAGCGCTGCTCGAGCAGGCGCGCCGGGCGTCGCGGCTGGCAACCCGCGACGGTGACTCGCAGGCGGTCGGGTTGCTGGACGATGCGGTGCACCGGGCGCCGTGGCATGCGCCGGCCTGGGGCGAACTGGCGCTGGCCAGGCACTCCTTGTCCACCTACGCCGACAGCGGTCTGCTGCCTGCGGCTCTGTCCGATGTCGAGGCTGCCGCGGCGCGGGCGCTGAAGTTGAATCCGCAACAACCCGATGCACTGACTGCGCGGGCACTGCTGGTGCCGCACTTCGGCCGCTGGTCTGCAGTCGACGATCTGCTGCATGCAGTGCTGGCAACAGAGCCTGAACACGCGCCCGCGCTGGATGCGCTTTCGTATCTGCTGTCATCGGCCGGCCAGCTTGCCCGCCACTATCCGCTGCGGCTCAAGACGGTCGAGCTCGACCCGCTGCACGCCGGTTACAACTTCCGCGCGATTTACTCGCACTGGATGAACGGCCAAACGGCCGCTGCCGACCGCGCCGGTGAGCGCGGCACGCAGCTTTGGCCGCTGCATCTGCCAACCTGGCTCGCCCGCACGGACCTGTTCGTCTACACCGGCAGGCCGGATCGGGCGCTGGCCCTGCTGGACGCCGCCGACAGCCCGTTCGCCCGGCTGCCTCAGTTGCAAGCCACCTTGCGCATCACCGCTACGGCGCTGTCGAGCGAGTCCAGGGCCGACCGCGGGGCGGCGAGGGCAGCGCTTTTGCGCACGGTGGAGGCGGGCGGGCCGCTGGCGGCAGTCAAATCGGCTTTGGACATGGCGGCCTTGGACGAAGTCGAGCTTGCCGTTGACCTGGTCGAAGCCTTCCTGCTTGAACGCGGCCCGCGGGTGGCGGGCACGGGATGGCGCCAAGGCCAGCCGCCGCACCGAGATTTACAGGGCCGCATGACCAACTACCTGTTCCTGCCGGTCATGGCGTCCGTGCGCGCCCACCCGCGCTTCGCAGCGATCGCGCGAGACGTCGGACTCACGGCCTACTGGCACCGACCTGACCGGCGTTCAGACGCGATGGCCAGCGCGGCGGCGGTACCTGGACTGGCCCGCCATGCGGGCGACGCCGATCAAGGCCCGATCCGGCGCGCCTGAGTCGCTGCAGGCCGCTGAACTTGGCGCCGGTGCTGCAGACCTTCACAGAAGCCCTGCGCGCGCAACGCGGCCTGTTCTTCGTGATGCTCAGCCACGACCTGGCGGTGGAAATGCTGGCCGCCGAAGACTTGGCCGCGCGGCGGGTGCAGGCCGACTGCACCCAGCAGCTGATGCCGGAGGCTGCCGCCTGCGTGCGCGCGGGGTGCGACGGGTGTGACGGACGGGTCGGGCGGGTGTGACACCGGCCGATGCGGCCAGGCGCGTCGCTGACATCTATGCCGTGGCTGCGCACGCTTCCGTGCGCTGAAGAGCGGGCGCGGCGGCCGGTGTCGAATGTTTCAACGGCAGCCGCGTGGCTCGGTGCCCCTCACCCAGCAACTGCGCAAGCGCATCGCCGCACAGCACGTCGCATTCGAGCAAGCGTGTTGCCATCGCGTCGAGCCGCGAACGCTGCGCGGTGAGAACATCGCGGCAGCTCACCTGGCTGGTTTCGAGCAGCGTGCGCGCCTCGGTCAACACGGCGCGGTGAATGTCGGGCCCCAGCAGTTCATTCGGCACGCCGGCCACGCTCAAGAGGCCGAAGACATCCGAAAAGCCCAGCGATCCGACCATCTTGATGGCCAGTTCGGAGGCTTGCTTGAGGTCCTCTGAGGCGGGTCGACACGCCGCCGAAGACCAGCAGTTCAGCCTCGCGCCCGGCCAGCGTCATCGCCAAGCGGCTGGTCAGCTCGGCCTGCTCGTACAGCGGGTCTTCATGCGCGCGTGTGGAGGATAGGAAATTCAAACGCACTTTTTTGCTCCCACAGGCCCTCCGGCAAGGCTCTCGATCACCCACTGAACCGGCCCTAGGGTTTATTTGCCGCACGTTGAAGGCCGATCCCAGCTCCGAAGTGCGTCTCTCGAAGGGATTGCCTTGGGGTTTTCCCTTGAAATCAGCCGCCAAACCTCGGCTCTGAGAAGCTGTGGCGCAGCCGATCCCCGCGGCCATGGTCACCGGGCCGCCTCAAACGTCTTGGCTGAAGAGTCTCAGGCCGCTTGCAGCTGCGACCCACGGGCTGGCGTGCGCGGCGGCGCCCGGGCCTCCAGACCCAGGTGCGTGAGGATCTTCTCGATCACCGGCTGCTCCAGGATCGCCGCGATGATCTT
>JBBSCV010000318.1:0-4995 GCA_038249925.1 Burkholderiales bacterium | reverse complement strand
GCCCGATGACGTGAGCATGATCATTTCTCGTCTTCAAGGCCCTGCCATGCGCCTGGCGCTGCGCGACGCCGGCATGCTGGACCAGGACAAGCACCCGCTGTGGCGCTTCATCAGCCGCTTGTGCTTCGAGTGCGAGATGGCGCCAGACCCGAGCGACCCCGAACGCCGCCAGCTGCTGAAGACAGCGCTGGCCACGGTCGACCAGCTGGCTGCCGAGCCCGAGCAGAACAATGGCCTGTACCGCTGGGCGCTGGACCGCTTCGAGAGCGACCTGCAAAAGCGCCTGACGCGGCGGCTCGCCTCTGCGGCCAGCCAGATCGGCGCGCTGCAGAAGCTGGAAGACAAGATCCTGGCCGGCCGCGGCGCGCCTTCGTCCTTCCACGGCATGCTGGACACCCCGGCACTCGACACCGTGCCGGCCGACCTGATGGACAGTGCAACGCCGTTGTCGCGCACCGAAATTGCCACCGACGGCTGGCTGGACAGCCTGCGCCCGGGCGACTGGGTGCGCATGTTCCTGCAGAGCCGCTGGGTGCAGCCGCGTCTGCTCTGGCCGGGCGAACGCAGAGAGGTGTTTCTTTTCGGCGATGGTGCTTCCGACACCACCTGGGCGATACGGCGCGGGGCCTTGCTGGCGATGCATGCGGCGCGTCTGGCCAAATCGCTGAAACAGCGCTCGGTGGTGGGCAGCGCCGCCGCGCGCGTGCATGAGCACATAGCGCCGGCCGCCTGAGAGGCTGAGAGGCTGAGAGGCTGAGAGGCTGAGAGGCTTTCGATCATGCCCACTCATCACGCCAAAAGACGCCCGCTCGTCGTTGCAAATGCGCGCCATAGCCTGCGCTATGGCTGTGCTCTGCGCCTAGATCGGACGCCTTTTGACGCGGTGCTCGGTCACGCTCGAAAAAAACTCTCAGCCTCTGAGTCCCGGCTCTCGCACTTGCGCCTGCGCCTTCGCCGGCGCTCACCGGCGCTGGCTAGGCCCCGAGGGACGTACCTGCCGATGGGCCGGCGAAGCCAGCGGCGTTGCTGCACACTTGCTGAACGTCGCGTCGCAGCAGGCTGGTGATGAGTTCGGCAACGCGCTCGGGCTGTTCGTGCACCAGCCAGTGACTGCCAGCGGGCTCGTGAATCACCTGCAACTGCGGCACCCAGCGCTCAAGACCTTGCAGCAATGCTGGCAGCAAGGCCACATCGCCATCGCCCCACAGCACGGTGGTCGGAACCCGCACGCTGACGCTTGCGTCATACATTTTTAGCGTGTGCAGCGCATCGCTCGGGGCCGCGGCCGGGCGCAGCGGCGACGCGCGGTAGTAGTTCAGCGCACCGTTCAACCCGCGCCCGCCGTTGTGCCAGGCCTGGCGGTAGCGATCACGCAGCGCCGGGGTCAGCCAGGCCGCATCGCCGAAGAACGGCCACAGGCGCGCGTGGTCGCATTCGCTCAGAAGCGCTGCCGCGTCGGGCCGGCACAGGAAATTCATGTAGGCGCTGGCGCGCTGTTGGGCGGCGCTGTGTCGCAGCTCGCGCAGAAAGGTGGCCGGGTGCGGCGAGTTGATGATGAGCAGCTGCCTGATCAGCCCCGGCTGCGCGGCGGCCAGGTTCCAGGCCAGCGCACCGCCCCAGTCGTGCGCCACCAGCAGGTCCAGCGGGCCCCCGAACGCCGTGATCGCCGCCGCGACATCGGCCACCAGATGGCGCGGCCGGTAGTCAGCCACGTCAGGCGGCGCAGACGAGCCTTCGAAACCGCGCAGATTGGGTGCCAGACACTCTGCCTGCGGCGCCAACAGCGACATCACTTCGTCCCAGACGAAGGCCGCCTCGGGGAAGCCGTGCAGCAGCATCACACGCGGTGCGCTCGCGGGCGCCATGCTCGCGGCACGGCAAGCCAGCGTGATGCCGTGCGGCAGCGAAAGATCGAAGCAGCGAATCACGCAGGCGCGCTGTCGGACTTGGTGTCGCGTTCAGTGTCGGGTTCGGCATCGGGTTCGGCATCGCGCGTCGCTGCCTCCGCTTCAGACCCCGCCTCGGCCCGCACCTCGACCGGATGCACCCAGCCGCGGATGCTCACGGCCACGTCGCCCAGCCCTTCGCGCGAGAGCGCCGAGAACAGCGTCACGGCGATGTCGCTGCTTTCCGTGGAAATGCTGCCCAGGTGGTCTTGCGCCTTCTGCAGCGCGAGCTGGGCTTCGCTGCGGTTCAGCTTGTCGGCTTTGGTCAGCAAGACCAGCAGCCGCACCTCGCCGTTGACCAGGCGAGGCGCCATCAGCGTCAGCAGGCGCTGGTCGAGTTCAGTGAAGCCCAGGCGTGAATCCACCATCAGCACCACGCCATGCAGCGGTCGGCGCAGCTGCAGGTAGTCGGCCATCACGGCCTGCCAGCGCAGCTTGGCAGAGCGCTCCACCGCCGCGTAGCCGTAGCCGGGCAGGTCGGCAAACAGCGCGTCCGGTGCGTCTTTCGGGCCCACCTCGAACAGGTTGATGTGCTGGGTGCGCCCCGGCGTACGCGAGGCAAAGGCCAGGCGCTTCTGCTGCGCCAGCCGGTTGATGGCCGTCGACTTGCCGGCGTTGCTGCGGCCCACGAAGGCGATCTCAGGAATTTCGCTGGCCGGCAACTGGTCCAGCCGGCTGGCCGTGGTGAGAAAGCGCGCACTGTGGGTCCAGCCGAGGGCGGTCTTGGTGGCTGGATCGGGTTGCTGGGGTACGGCAGCGCGGCCGCGAAGGCCCTGAAAGCTGGTTGTCATGGGGCATTGTAAAATCGCTGGCTTAGTTATCCTCGCATTTCCCTCCTTGAAGGCACTTGCATGACGTCGCGAATGAAGTCGCTGGCCCTGTCGACCCTGTCGGCTGCCACCCTGGTTTTGATGAGTGCCCCGCTTTGCTTGATGGCTGGCGACGCGTTTGCTGCCACCCCCGCGCCTGCTTTCAAGGCTGACCCGGTCAAGGGCCTGCAGTTGTCCGCGTCCTGCGGCGCCTGCCACACGCAGGATGGCTCGCGCGGCATCCCGGCAAACCCCATCCTGGCGGCGCAGCACCCTGAATACATCACCAAGCAGCTGATCGAGTTCAAGTCGGGCAAGCGCAAGAACGCCATCATGTCGGGTCTGGCGGCGGGGCTGTCTGAAGAAGACATGAAGCACATTGCCGCCTTCTACGCCAGCAAGCCCGCCGTTCCGGGCGTTGCGCGCGACCCGAAGACCGTGACATTGGGCGAGCAAATCTACCGCGGTGGCATCGCCGCCAAGGGCGTGCCCGCCTGCGCCGGCTGCCACAGCCCCAATGGCGCCGGCATCCCGGCACAGTACCCGCGTCTGGGAGGCCAGCACGCCGAATACACGGAAAGCCAGCTCGTGACCTTCCGTTCGGGCGCACGTGCCAACAACGCGCAGATGATGACCATTGCGGCGAAGATGAGCGACGCCGAGATCAAGGCCGTATCCGACTACCTGGCCGGCCTGCGCTGAACCCGGGCTGGCGCCCTGGCTGAGCCGGCGCCGGTGTGGCGCCACTGGCCCAGAGCGCCCCCGCGAGTGCGGGTGCAGGCCGCGGCGGGGCGCCGGTATCCTTGTTCATAGCCGGCCGTGTCTCGTGCGCGCACCCTGCCCAACCCCACATTCCACCCAAAGGCCTTCCATGTCGCACAGCTTTCGTTGGGCCTCGTTCGCTGCGGGCCTCGGCCTGGCGGCCACACAGGCTGGCGCTGTCACCATCAACTTCGATGACCTGGCAGCCGGCAGTACCTTGTCGAACCAGTACGCCTCGCTGGGCGCGGTGTTCTCGCCGAACGCCTTCAGCGGCCCCGGCAGCTCGGCCAGCGGTGAACCCTGGGCGAGCAACAGCAGCATCGTCATTGCCGACGCCCAGGGCCCCAACGTGGGCAGCCTGGTGAGTTCGGCGCTGGTCAACGGCAACGTGCTGCGCAGCTTCCCGGGGTGGCTCTCGGAAAACGGAGATTCCAGTTTCCTCGTGAGCTTCAGCACGCCGGTCACTTCCTTCAGCGCCGTCTTCGCCGATGTCACCGAGTTCGCCGACGTCACGATCTGGGCCTACGACGGCGCCACGCTGCTGGGCTCGGTCTCGGGCACCAGCGCCGGTGAATTCACGCTCAGCTTTGCCGCAGCCGCCATCACCAGCGTGGCGGTTCGCCCGGGCAACTATTTCGACTACGTGGCCGTGGACAACATCAACTTCGCGCCCGTGCCCGAGCCGGGCACGTACCTGCTGATGGGCCTGGGCATGGCAGCGTTGGCGCTGCGGCTGCGCAATCGGGCCTGAAGGTCGGGGCCTGAAGATCGGGGCCTGAAGACAGGCCCTGATCCGCGCCTTAAACCTGCCTCAAACCGCGCTGCGCGCCAGCACCGGCGCCAAGGCGCGCCCGGTGTGCGAGCCGCTGGCCACCACGGCCTCGGGCGCGCCGGCCACCACCACACGCCCACCCGCGCTGCCACCGTCCGGGCCCAGGTCGACCACCCAGTCGGCCTCGGCAATGACGTCGAGGTCGTGTTCGATCACCACCACGCTGTGCCCGCCGTCCACCAGGCGGTGCAGCACGCGGATCAGCCTTTCCACATCGGCCATGTGCAGGCCCACCGTCGGCTCGTCCAGCACGTACAGCGTCTTCGGCGGCTTCTGGCCGCGGCGCGTGACGTCGTCGCGCACCTTGCTCAACTCAGTCACGAGCTTGATGCGCTGCGCCTCGCCGCCGCTCAGCGTGGGTGAAGGCTGGCCCAGTGTCAGGTAGCCCAGGCCCACGTCCTTCAGCAGTTGCAGCGGGTGGGCGATGGCCGGCATGCTGGCGAAGAAGTCGACGGCTTCGTCCACCTCCATCTGCAGCACGTCGCCGATGCTCTTTCCCCGCCACGTGACGGCCAGCGTCTCGGGGTTGAAGCGCGCGCCGTGGCAGATGTCGCAAGGCACCTTCACGTCGGGCAGGAAGCTCATCTCGATGGTCTTCATGCCCTGGCCTTCGCAGCCGGGGCAGCGGCCCTGGCCGGTGTTGAAG
>JBBSCV010000317.1:0-5031 GCA_038249925.1 Burkholderiales bacterium | reverse complement strand
GCGTGTTCCACCAGCGCCGACAGAAAGAAAACGTGCAGCAACTGGGCGAGCCGAAAGCGCGCCGACTCATCGACTGTCAGATTGACAGACGAAGGCGCACGCGTTCGGCTTCCATGTCGGCACCGCGGCCGCGCTGGATGATCTCGCCCCGCTCCATCACGAGGTACTGGTCGGCCAGTTCGGCGGCGAAGTCGTAGTACTGCTCCACCAGCACGATGGCCATGGTGCCGCGGTCGGCCAGCATGCGGATGACGCGGCCGATGTCCTTGATGATGCTCGGCTGTATGCCTTCGGTGGGTTCGTCCAGCATCAGCAGCCTGGGGCCGGCCGCCAGCGCGCGCGCAATGGCCAACTGCTGTTGCTGCCCGCCGGACAGGTCGCCGCCGCGGCGATGGATCATCTGCCTGAGCACCGGGAACAGCTCGAACAGCTCGGCCGGGATGGCCGTGCCGCCGGGCTTGGAAGCCAGGCCCATGCGCAGGTTCTCTTCGACAGTGAGCCGACCGAAGATCTCGCGCCCCTGCGGCACGTAGCCGATGCCGCGGCGCACGCGGTCGTAAGAGGCGGCCCGGGTGAGGTCGACGCCGTCGAAGTGCATGCTGCCGGTCTTCACCGGCACCACGCCCATCAGGCTCTTCAGCAAGGTGGTCTTGCCCACGCCATTGCGCCCCAGCACCACCGTGACTTCACCGAGCCTGGCCTCGAAGCACACATTGCGCAGGATGTGCGAGCCGCCGTAGTACTGGTTCAGCCCTTCCACCCGGAGCACGGCCTTCGCATCGCCAAGCGAACTGCGCAGGTCCGGCTCTGCCGGGCCGCTGAGGCGGCCCGCCGGAAGGGGATGCGGCCGCAGGGCGCTCCCGGGGTGAGCCTCACCGGCCAAGATAGACCTCGACGACCTTTTCGTTGGCCTGCACGTCCTTCAAGAGGCCTTCAGCCAGTACGCTGCCTTCGTGCAGCACGGTGACGGTCTTGAGCCCTTCGGTCAGCTGTTCGACGAACGTCATGTCGTGCTCGACCACCACCAGCGAATGCTGCCCTTCCAGGCTGAGGAACAACTCGGCGGTGCGCTCTGTTTCTTCGTCCGTCATGCCGGCCACGGGTTCGTCCAGCAGCAACAGCTTGGGGTCCTGCATCAGCAGCATCCCGATTTCCAGCCACTGCTTCTGGCCGTGGCTCAGCAGGCCGGCCACGCGATGCGCCTCGTCCTTCAGATGGATGAGCTGCAGAATCTCGCCGATGCGGTCGCGCTGCGCGCCGCTGAGGCGGAAGAACAGCGAGGCGCGCACGCGGCGGTCGGCCTTCAGCGCCAGTTCGAGGTTCTCGAACGCCGTGAGCTGCTCGTAGACGGTGGGTTTCTGGAATTTGCGGCCGACGCCGACTTGCGCGATCTGCGGCTCCGACAAGCGCAGCAGGTCGATGTTGGAGCCGAAAAAGACCTTGCCTGCATCCGGCCTGGTCTTGCCGGTGATGCAGTCCATCATCGTCGTCTTGCCGGCGCCGTTGGGGCCGATGATGCAGCGCAACTCGCCGACGTTGATGGTCAACGACAGGTCGTTCAGCGCCTTGAAACCGTCGAAGCTGACGCTGATGCCGTCAACGTAGAGCGCCACGCCCTGGGCGAAATAGGGCTCGGCCGCCGCGAAGGGCCGGCTGCGAGCGTGGTGCGCGGCCAGCGCCCGGGCGCCGGCGTCCATCAGCTCGGGCGTCACTCGCGGTCTCCCTTCCGCTTCAGCAGGCCGACGATGCCGTGGGGCAGGAACAGGGTCACTGCGATGAACAGGGCGCCCAGGAAGAACAGCCAGTACTCGGGGAAGGCCACGGTGAACCAGCTCTTCGCGCCGTTGACGAAGAAGGCGCCGACGATGGGGCCGACGAGCGTCGCTCGCCCGCCGACGGCCGCCCAGATCGCCATCTCGATGCCCGCCGCCGGGCTCATCTCGCCGGGGTTGATGATGCCCACCTGCGGCACGTACAGGGCGCCCGCCACGGCGCACATCACGGCCGACAGCGTCCAGATGCTCAGCTTGTAGGCCACCGGGTTGTAGCCGGTGAACATGACGCGGGTCTCCGCGTCGCGGATGGCCTGAAGCACGCGGCCGTACTTGCTTTGAACGATGGCTCGCGACATCAGGTAGAAGCCGACCAGCACCAGGCCGGTGATGACGCACAGCACCACCCGCATGCCTGGCGTGGCGATGGGAATGTCCAGGATGCGCTTGAAGTCGGTGAAGCCGTTGTTGCCGCCGAAGCCGGTCTCGTTGCGGAAGAACAGCAGCATCGCGGCGAAGGTCAGCGCCTGCGTGATGATGGAGAAGTACACGCCCTTGATGCGCGAGCGGAAGGCGAAGTAGCCGAACACGAAGGCCAGCAGGCCGGGCACCAAAATCACCAGCAGCATCTGGCCGATGAAGCTGTCGCTCCAGGCCCAGTGCCATGGCAATTCTTTCCAGTTCAGGAAGACCATGAAGTCGGGCAGGTTCGACTTGTACTGGCCGTCCGTGCCGATCTGGCGCATCAGGTACATGCCCATGCCGTAGCCGCCCAGTGCGAAGAAGAGGCCATGGCCCAGCGACAGGATCCCCGTGTAGCCCCAGATCAGGCCGATGGCCAGCGCGCAGATGGCATAGCAGAGGATCTTGCCCAGCAGGCTGACGTAGAAGCCGCTGAGATGCAGCGCGCTGCCTTCGGGCACGAACAGATTCAGAACCGGCACCACCACGATGAGGAACAGAACCGCGACGAGAACGCCAGTCCAGCCTCGCCCTGCCAGCAGGCGCCGTGGAGGCGGCTCCGCCGGTCCGCCAGCGGCGCCCGGCTTGGGGGGAATGCCGAGTGCGCTGCGAGGGGATGTCATGCCTCTGCGCTCCGGCCCTTCATGGCGAAGATGCCCTGCGGCCGCTTCTGGATGAAGATCACGATCAAGATCAGCACCATGATCTTCGCCAGCACCGCGCCTTGCCAGCCTTCGAGCAGCTTGTTCAGCACGCCCAGGCCCAGCGCTGCGTAGACGGTACCGGCGAGCTGGCCCACGCCGCCCAGCACCACCACCATGAAGCTGTCGACGATGTAGCCCTGCCCGAGATCGGGCCCCACGTTGCCGACCTGGCTGAGTGCGCAGCCGCCCAGGCCTGCGATGCCCGAGCCGAGCGAGAACGCATAGGTGTCCACACGCGCCGTGTTCACGCCCATGCACGCGGCCATGCGTCGGTTCTGCGTCACGCCGCGAACGAACAAGCCCAGCCGCGTCTTCGAGATCAGCAGCACCACGCCCAGCAACACCAGCGCTGCGAACACCAGGATGGCGATGCGGTTGTACGGCAGCGTCAGGTTGGGCAGCACCTGCACGCCGCCCGAAAGCCATGACGGGTTCTCGACACCGACGTTCTGCGCACCGAACAGCGTGCGCACGGTCTGCATCAGGATCAGGCTGATGCCCCAGGTGGCCAGCAGCGTTTCCAGTGGCCTGCCGTAGAGCCAGCGGATGACGCTGCGTTCCATCGCGGCGCCCACCAGCGCAGCGGCCAGGAACGAAGCTGGAATGGCTGCCGCGATGTACCAGTCGAAGGCCCCTGGCAGGTAGGTCTTGAACACCGACTGCACCAGCCAGGTGGCGTAGGCGCCGATCATCAACAATTCACCATGCGCCATGTTGATGACGCCCATCAGGCCGTAGGTGATGGCCAGGCCCAGTGCGGCCAGCAATAGGATGGAGCCGAGGCTGGCGCCTGTGAACAGCACCCCCAGGCGCTCACCCCATGCCAGCCGCGTCTGCACCGCGCTCAGCGAGCGGGCCATCGCGGCCTTGACCTCGGGGTCGGATTCCAAGGCCAGCTTTTCGACCAGCAGCGAACCCGTCGAGGGGTCATTGCTCGAAGCCAGCAGTTCGGCCGCCGCCAGTCGACGCGACTTGTCGCCGGAAGAGATGAGGGCCGACGCGCGCAGCAGTTCCAGGCGCGCTTTCAGATCGACGTCGGTCTCGGTCGAGGCGGCCCGTTCCAGGAAGCCGAGCAGGCCTTCGTCGGACGTGTTCTTGAGCGTCTCGATCGCCTGGGCACGTTCGCTGCGGTCGGCGGACGTGAGCTTGAATGCAGCCAGGGCCCCTTCCAGGGCCTGCCGCATGCGGTTGTTGTTGACGACGTCCTCGGCATCTTCGGGCAGCTTCGAAGCCTTGCCGCTGCCGGCTTCGACGACCTCTTCGCCACGCACGATGTAGGCCTTGCCGGCCGAGACCTTGACGTGGTCGGCCAGCAGCGCGGTGACGAAGGGAATCAGCGCCACATCGCCCGTGCCGAGAGCCCGATTGAGCGCTTCGATGCGTTCGTCGCTGCTGCCATCGGCGATGCGCGAGGCCTGCTCCGGCGAGAGCGCGCAGGCGTTGCCCGCCCAGCCCGCCAGAGCCAGGATCAGGCCTCCTAGAAGGCCTTTGAGAAGCGCCACCGAGCGGCTTACTTCTTCGCCACGACGACCGGCACGTTGGCCTTGCCCTTGTTTTCGGGGATGAAGTCGCTCCACGGGTCGGCCACGACCGGGCCCTTGGTTTTCCACACCACCTTGAACTGGCCGTCGGCCTGCACTTCGCCGATGAACACGCTCTTGTGCAGGTGATGGTTCTTCTCGTCCATCTTCGACGTGATGCCCGACGGGGCCTTGAACGTCTGGCCCGCCATCGCGGCGATGACCTTGTCGGTGTCGGTGCTCTGGGCCTTGTTGACCGCCTGCGCCCACATGTGCACGCCGATGTAGGTGGCTTCCATCGGGTCATTGGTCAGCGGCTTGTCCTTGTGGCCGGCGATGCCCTTGGCCTTGGCGTAGTCGCTCCATTTCTTGATGAACGCGTCGTTGGTCGGGTTCTTGATCGACTGGAAGTAGTTCCAGGCAGCCAGATGACCCACCAGCGGCTTGGTGTCCACGCCGCGCAGTTCTTCCTCACCCACCGAGAACGCCACCACCGGCACGTCGGCGGCCTTCAGGCCCTGGTTGCCCAGTTCCTTGTAGAAGGGCACGTTCGAGTCGCCGTTGATGGTGGAG
>JBBSCV010000316.1:0-5043 GCA_038249925.1 Burkholderiales bacterium | reverse complement strand
TGCGGTCTCGGCGTCCATCATCTCGGTGCGCTGCGGGCTGGCGTTCACGTGGCAGTGCAGGCAACTCTGGTTGCACTTGTAGCCCAGGTTCACCTGCAGTGTTTCCAGCGCGCGGCGGCGCAGTGCCGGAAAGTCGGTGGCAGCTAGCAGGGGCAGGGTGGCGTGCATGGGCGGTTTTCTCCGTGGCGGGCAGCCTCGTTCGTCGAGGCGCTATAGATAACCTTACAACGGCCGGCGTCGGGCCCCTCGCTGCGGGGCTTTGTCGGGTTCAAGCCTTTTTCTGGGCCAGCGTCCAGCCGCGCACCACGTCGGCCAGCACGTCCAGCGGCACGCTGCCGGTCTTCAGCACCACGTCGTGGAAGGCCTTGATGTCGAATCGGGTGCCGAGTTCGGCCTTGGCTTCGTCGCGCAGCGCCAGTATGCGCAGCATGCCGATCATGTAAGCGGTGGCCTGGCCGGGGTTGACGACGTAACGCTCCACTTCTGACGCGCCGATGCCGTAGGCGATGGCCTGTTCACGCGTCCATTGCCGGGTGTGTAGGCCGGTGTCCACCACCAGCCGGCGTGCGCGGAAGAGCTGGCTGCCCAACGCGCCGAGCAGGCTGTGGGGGTCGCCCTCGTACCAGTTTTCGTCGATGGCCAGGCGTTCGGCATACAGCGCCCAACCTTCGGCGTGGGCACTGCCGCCGCCGAAGATGCGGCGCTGGCGCCAGCGCGGCAGTGCGGTCTGTTCCTGTTGCAGGGCCAGCTGGAAGTGGTGGCCGGGCACGGCCTCGTGCACCGCTAGGCTGCGCATGCCCAGGGTGTTGAAGCCGGGCCCGGGCAGCGGCATCCAGAAGATGCCGGGCCGGCTGCCGTCGGGTGCAGGCGTCGTGTAGTAGGCGCTGCTCGTGGCCTCGGTCAATGCCGGCACGCGGCGCACTTCCACGGCTGCCTTGGGTCGCAGGTTGAAGTAGGGGTGGGCGCGGCGTTCGGCATCGCGCACGGCTTCGGTGTAGCGCGCCAGCAGCGCCGGGCGCGGGTCGGGCTCTGGCGGTGGCGAGGTCTGCACGCGCAGGGCGGCCAGCCGTTCGTTCACTGTGCCGTCCTTCCGGCCCAGGCTGCGCAGCACGCGGTCCATCTCGGCCTCGATGCGCGCCACTTCGCGCAGGCCGATGTTGTGAATTTCATCGGCGGTCATCGATGTCGTGGTGTTGCTGGCCAGGGCCTGCGCATAGGCGGCCGCGCCATTGGGCAGGCGCGACAGGCCGGCCTCGGGCGTGGTGCGCGGCAGCACTTCGTCCAGCAGCGCCAGCACACGGCGGTAGGCCGGCAGCACACGCTCTTCCACCAGCTTCGTGGCCTGGCTGATGGCCTGCTGGCGTTCCTCGGGCGTCAGCCCGGCCATCGTTTCGCTGCGGCGCGCCAGCGCGGTGACGAACTCGCTCTGCGCTGCTGCCGGCGCCAGCACGGCCTGCACCTGGGTGCGTGCACGTTCTGCGATGAAGCGCGGCGGCAGCAGCCCGCGTGCCATGGCGGCGCGTGCGCGCGCCAGGCCTTCGGCCAGGCGCTGGTCCACCTGGGCCAGGCGTTCCAGGTAGGCGGCCACATCGGCGGGCTGGCGCAGCGGGTGCTGCTCGGTCATGAAGGACACCAGCCGCACGTGCGGGCCGCCGAGCTGGTTGAAGAGGAAGTTGTGGTCCCGGAAAGGCTCGTCCTGCACTTCGCGCTGCAGGCTCCAGCGCAGGATGGCGGCGCTGGTGCGCTGTTCGGGTGTCAGCTCGGCGGTGTCGAAGGTGGCCAGCCGCGCCAGGCCTTCGCGCGCCAGGCGGCCTTGCGACGCGCGGCGTTCTGGCGTCAGCGGCGTGAGCTGGCGTTCCAGCGCCGCCTGCTCGGCACCGCTGAAGTACTGCGTCATCGTCGCGCGTTCGGCCGACAGGCGCACCCAGTCGGCAGCAAAACTCTCGGACCACGCGTCGAAGGCCGGCACGGCTTTCGCCTGGGCCCAAGCGGCCGGCGCGTGCAGCGCCAGCGGCGACGCCAAGCCCAACGCCAGGGCCAGGCGCAGCAGGTGGCGGCGCGGTGCGCGCGGCGTGATGAGGTCAAGAGGGTGTCGCATGAACATGGCAATCTGGAAAGCGTGGCAGTCTAGAGGCCCGCACCGGGCCGGGGTTCGTCCAGGCTTTGCCCAGCTTCGAGCACGAAAAACCATGAACGCTTACCCTTGCGCCCCGCCGGAAACTGTGCCGGCCCCTTCAACCGTGTTCGAGAGACCCGCATGACCCTGGCCCAAAAGCTGCGCCTGTTGCCCGCCGAGCGCCTGCTGGGCATACGCCGCGGGCTGGAAAAAGAAAGCCTGCGCTCGCAGGCCAGCGGTGCGCTGGCCTTGACGCCCCACCCGGCGGCACTGGGCTCGCCGCTGACGCATCCCCACATCACCACCGACTTCAGCGAAAGCCAGCTCGAGCTGATCACCGGCGTGCACGCCGGGGTGGAAAACTGCCTGGACGAGCTGACGCGCGTTCACCAGTTCGTCTACCGCGAACTGGCCAAGGCCGGCGACGAACGCCTGTGGGTGGCCAGCATGCCCTGCGGCCTGCCGACCGACGAGACGATTCCGCTGGGCCGCTATGGCAGCAGCAACATCGGTCGCGCCAAAAGCGTCTACCGCATGGGCCTCGGCCACCGCTACGGCCGGCGCATGCAGACCATCAGCGGCATTCACTACAACTGGTCGATGCCGGGCCTGAGCAACCAGGAACACTTCGCGCTGATTCGCAACTTCCGCCGTCATGCCTTCCTGCTGCTGACGCTCTTCGGCGCCAGCCCGGCGGTGTGCCCCACCTTCGTGGAAGGGCGCGACCACGGCTTGCAACGCATGAGCCCGGGCACGCTCTACCACCCCTACGCCACCAGCCTGCGCATGGGGCGGCTGGGTTACCAGAGCGAGGCCCAGGCCAGCCTGGCCGTCAGCTACAACGGCCTGGAAGGCTATGCCGCCAGCCTGACGGAAGCGCTGACCACGCCCTACGCCGCCTACGAGAAGATCGGCGTGCGCAACCTGGGCGGCGAATACAACCAGCTGGCAACCACGCTGCTGCAGATCGAGAACGAGTTCTACGGCACCATCCGCCCGAAGCGCGTGATCAAGAGCGGCGAACGCCCGCTGCACGCGCTGCGCGAGCGCGGCGTCGAATACATCGAGGTGCGCTGCCTGGACCTCGACCCTTTCGAGCCGCTCGGCATCAACGCCCAGACCCTGCGTTTCCTGGATGTCTTTCTGCTGCACTGCTTGCTGCAGGACAGCCCGCCCGACTCGCCGGCCGAGATTGCCGAACTCGGCCGCAACCAGCACCACACCGCCGCTCACGGCCGTGAACCCGGCCTGACGCTGGAACGTGGCGGCCACACCGTGCTGCTGGCCGACTGGGCGCATGAGCTGCTGAGCGAATGCCAGCCCATCGCACAGGCGCTGGACGAAGCCCATGCCACCGTTGCCTACAGCGCGGCCGTGGCCGCGGCGCTGGCGGCGATGGCGGCACCGTCCACACTGCCCTCGGCGCGCGCGCTGGCAGCCATCGAGCAAGACCACGACCTGCGCTACACCGCCTTCATCCGCGCGCACTCCGAGCAGACGCGCAGCCTGATGCTGGGCCTGCCCTGGCCTGCCGAACAGCAGGCCAATTTCGAGGCCATGGCTGCGGTGTCGGTGCGCCGCCAGCAGGCGCTGGAAGCCGAGGACGAAGTCGACTTCGAGACCTTCCGCCAGCGTTACGTGTCGGTCGCGCGCCTCGACGCCTGACCGCGTGCCCCCAGGCTTGTCGCTGCGCGCCTTCGCCACCCCCCGAGGGGGCTCTGCCCGCGGCCCGGCGGGGCCGGTTCCGCGGCAGGGCTGGGGTGACCTGAGACCCCCAGGCTTGTCGCTGCGCGCCTTCGCCACCCCCCGAGAGGGCTCTGCCTGCGGCCCGGCGCGGCCGGTTCCGCGGCAGGGCTGGGGTGACCTGAGACCCCCAGGCTTGTCGCTGCGCGCCTTCGCCACCCCCCGAGGGGGCTCTGCCTGCGGCCCGGCGCGGCCGGCTCCGCGGCAGGCCTTGGTCTTGACGCTACTGCGCCGGCGCCGGCGCCGGCGCGGCGCGCGGGTCGCGGGTATGGCGCTTCATCCAGTCGCTCATCTCGCGCAGCGTGTGGCCCACGCTCTCGCGCGCGACGTAGCCGTGTGATTCGAAGGGCAGCACCACGTAGCGCACGTTGCCGCCGTTGCCGGCCAGTGCCTGGTACAGCCGCTGCGTCTGGATGGGAAACGTGCCCGGGTTGTTGTCGCTGTCGCCGTGCATCAGCAGCAGCGGCTCCTTCAGCTTGTCGGCGTAGTTGAAGGGGCTGAGCCGGAGGTAGACGTCCTGCGCCTCCCAGAAGGTGCGGCGTTCGCTCTGAAAGCCGAAGGGCGTGAGGCTGCGGTTGTAGGCGCCGCTGCGTGCAATGCCGGCCTTGAAGAGGTCGGTGTGGGCCAGCAGGTTGGCCGTCATGAAGGCGCCGTAGCTGTGGCCGCCTACCACCACCTGCGCGGGGTCGGTGACGCCCAGTTCGACAGCCTTGTCGATGATGGCGCGGGCGTTGGCCGTGATCTGCTCGACGAAGCTGTCGTTCACCGTCTTGGGGTCCCCCACCACCGGCATGGTGGCGTCCATCAGCACCGGGTAGCCGTCCAGCACCAGCATCAGCGGGCTGGTGCTGCCGAAGGTGGAGAAACGGTCGGCCGAGCCCGTCACCTGCCCGGCGGTGGAGGCATCGGCAAATTCCAGCGGGTAGGCCCAGACCAGGGTCGGCCGGCGTTCACCCGGTTTCTGGTCGGGCGGCGTGTAGAGCCAGAACGACAGCTCCACGCCATCGGCGCGCTTGAACTTCACCAGTTCGCGCTGGATGCTGCGCAGCTGCGGCGTGGGGTCGGCGTGCTGGGTGAGAGCCACCACTTGCGCAAGGTCGGGCCCGCTGCGCAGCAGCAGGTTGGGCGGCTCTGTCGCGCTCTCTCGGCTGGTGATGATGCGGCTGGCGACAGTGCGGCCATCG
>JBBSCV010000315.1:0-5102 GCA_038249925.1 Burkholderiales bacterium | reverse complement strand
GGAACTGCCCTTTGCGCCCAGCGACGCGAGTGCCTGGTGGCGGTGTCGTGACGCGATGAACCGCCATCAGCCTTTCTTCGACTTCGAACTGCGACGGCAGGGCGACGATGGCCGCCAGCGCGTCTATTGCATCAGCGGCACGCCACGCATCGACGAGGGTGGGGCCTTCGCGGGCTACCACGGCGTCGGCCGCGATTTGACGTCGCTCCACGAGGCTGAGCAGCGCCGGCTCGAGCTGGAAGGGCAGTTGCGCGAGGCACAGAAGATGGAGGCTCTGGGCACGCTGGCTGGCGGCATCGCGCACGACTTCAACAACGTGCTCGGCTCGGTGCTCGTCGGCCTCTCGTTGGCGCGGCAAGACGCCGCCAAGGGCCTGGGTGTGGACGAGCGGCTGGCGCAGATTGAAAGCTCTGCGCTGCGCGCACGCGCGGTAGTGCAGCAGATCCTGTCGTTCAGCCGCCGCGACGCGCCGGTGCTGCGGCGGGTGGCGCTTGCGCCCTTGGTCGAAGATGTGGCACAGCTGATGCGCGCCACCCTGCCGGCAGGCGTGGCCCTGCACACCATGCTCGCTGACTCTCCGCTGGAAATGCGGGCCGATGGCAACCAACTGCATCAGCTGCTGATGAACCTGTGCATCAACGCCTGGCAGGCGCTGGAGGGCAACGCGGGAGAAATCGTCATCGGCCTCGCCGCGGCCCCGGCGCGCATGCTGGCCGGTGGCCCTGCCGGTGATGCGCCCACAGGCCCGTGCGCGCACCTGTGGGTCAGCGACAGCGGCTGCGGCATGGACGAGGCGACTCAATCGCGCATCTTCGAGCCTTTCTTCACGACCAAACCGCTGGGCGCGGGCACCGGCCTCGGCCTCTCGGTGGTGCACGGCATCGTCACTGCCCACGGCGGTGTCGTCCGCATGCACAGCAAGCCGGGCAAGGGCAGCGTGTTCAACGTTTATTTGCCAGCCATCGACCATGTCACCGAAGCTGCGCCGCTGGGCGACGGTGGCGCCGACATCGAACAGGGCCACGGCCAGCATGTGGTCTATGTCGACGATGACGAGGTGCTCATGACGCTGGTGCTGCAGCTGTTGCAGCGCGCCGGCTATCGCGTGACCGGATGCAGCAACGGCCAAGAGGCGCTGGGCCTCATCGCTGCAGGCACCGACGCGGTGGACGTGCTCGTCACCGACTACAACATGCCCGGCCTGTCGGGCATGGTGGTGGCGCGCAAGGCCTTGGCGTTGTTGCCGCAGCTGCCGGTCATCATCAGCTCGGGCTTTCTGCCGGAAGACGTGCGCCTGGAGGCGCTGCGCATGGGGGTGCGCGACCTGCTGCGCAAGGAGCACACGGTGGATGAACTGGTCTGGCGCATCGGACGCGTCCTGCGCGCCCAAGGCACCGACTGACACTTGCTTGTGGCGCAAAAGACTGTATAAACGTACAGTCTTGCTTCGCTCTTGACGAGGTCTGCGATGCCCACACCCTTGCTGCCCCCGGGCACCCCTGTCGACCCGCTGCGGCCGCCGAGCCTGCTCGACGCCGTACGCGCCCAGGTGCGTTACCGCCACTACAGCCTGCGTACCGAAGAGGTCTATGTCGGCTGGGTGCGTTCCTTCGTGCGGTTTCATGACTTGCGCCACCCGCGTGATCTTGCGCAGCCCGAGATCGAGGCGTTTCTCGGCTGGCTGGCGGCCGACCGGAACGTCTCGCCGTCCACCCACCGCCAGGCCATGTCGGCGCTGTTGTTTCTGTATCAGAAGGTGCTGAACACCCCCGTACCCTGGATGGAAGACATCGGCAGGCCGCAGGCCACCCGCCGCTTGCCGGTGGTGCTGTCGCCCGACGAGGTGGCGCGTGTGCTGGCCGTGCTGGACGAGACGCAGCGCAACGCTCCTGTCCACAGTGGCGCAGCGCATGCCGCCCACGGCATTTTCGGGCGCCTGCTCTACGGCACCGGCATGCGGTTGATGGAGGGCCTGCGTCTGCGTGTGAAAGACATCGACTTCGAGCAGCGCGCCATCATCGTGCGCGACGGCAAGGGTGCGCACGACCGCCTCGTCATGCTGCCCGCCGCGCTGGAGCAACCGCTGCGGGCCCACCTCGCCGTGGCGCACACGCTCTGGCAGGCCGACCGCGCCGCCGGCGCCGGGGCTGTGCAGATGCCTCACGCGCTGGAACGTAAGTACCCGCGTGCCGGCCTGTCGTGGTCGTGGTTCTGGGTCTTCCCGGCAGCCTTGCCTTCGCAAGACCCGCGCGGTGACGGCAAGCGCCGCCACCACTTGCACGACCAGAACTTCCAGCGCGCCTTTCGCCGCGCGGTGGAACAGGCCGGCGTGAACAAGCCGGCTTCGCCGCACACGCTGCGCCACTCCTTTGCCACCCACCTGCTGCAGTCGGGCTACGACATCCGCACCGTGCAAGAACTGCTGGGCCATGCCGATGTCAGCACCACCATGATCTATACCCACGTGCTGCGCCTGGGCGGCGGTGCGGTGCGCAGCCCGCTGGACAACCTGGCCGCGGCCGCGCCGTCAAACCCTTCGCCGCACCGTGCCCCGCCCGGAGCGCGTGAACCCGAAGCGGTCTACGCCTGGCCGTCTTCTGTCCCGCCGTCTTTCCTCACACCGTGCCTCACGTGCCTCGCGCCGCTGTTTCAAGCCGCCCGCCCGCCATCAGCCTGCCTGGCTACGCCGAGCTAGTCTGCCGCAGCAATTTCAGCTTCCTGGGCGCTGCTTCGCACCCTGAAGAGTTGATCGAGCGTGCGCAGGCCTTGCGCTATGCGGCGCTGGCCGTCACCGACGAGTGTTCGTTGGCCGGTGTGGTGCGCGCCCACCTGGAAGCCACGCAGAAAGGTTTGCCGCTGATCATCGGCAGCGATTTCACGCTGCAGCCCGAGGCTCCTGCAGCGCCTGCAGGGCCGGCGCCCGCCGAGCCTTTCATGCAGCCGGGCACACCGTCGCCCGACGGGGATGACGACCCCGACGTTCCGCCGCCGCCCGGCCACAGCGGCGGCCTGCGTCTGGTGATGCTGGCGATGTCGCGCCGCGGCTACGCCAATCTCTCGCACTGGATCAGCGTCTGCCGCCGCCGCGCGCCCAAGGGCCAGTACCTGGCGAAGATGTCTGATCTGGAAGGCCGGGTGCCGGCCGCGCCCATGCTGGCCGGCCTGCCGGGCTGCCTGGCGTTGCTGGTGGTGTCGTGTGTGCTGCCCACGCCAGGCGCACAGGCCGGCGCCGATGGCACGCCCGGCGCCGACCCCTTCCAGACCCTCTTTGCCCACGCGCTGTGGCTCAAGACCTGGTTCGGCGACCGCGCCGCGCTCGCCTTGCCGCTCTTGCTGCAGGCCCACGACGCGCTGCTGGCCGACATCACCCAGCGCGTGGCTGCACTCACCGGCCTGCCCATCGTGGCCGTGGGCGATGTGCGTATGCACGCACGTTCACGCAAGCCACTGCTCGATGTGCTGCAGGCCACGCGCCAGCGCTGCACCGTGGCCAACGCCGGTGTGGGCCTGGCGGCGAACGCAGAGGCCCATTTGCGTTCACGCACACGCCTGGCGCGCCTGTACAAGCCCGAGTGGCTGCACCACACGCTGGTGCTGGCAGGGCGCTGCGCGTTTTCATTGAACGAGCTGAAGTACGAATACCCGCGCGAGGTCGTGCCCGAGGGCCACACGCCCACCAGCTGGCTGCGCGCGCTGACGGAAGAGGGCGCCGCGCGCCACTATCCGCAGGGCGTGCCACCCGCGGTGCGCGGCATGCTGGAACACGAACTCGCGCTCATCACCCAGCTGCAGTACGAGGCCTACTTCCTCACCGTGGCCGACATCGTGCAGTGGGCGCGGGGCCAGGGCATCCTGTGCCAGGGCCGCGGCAGTGCCGCGAACTCGGCCGTCTGCTATTGCCTGGGTGTGACGGCGGTCGACCCCGAGGTGCACACCATGCTGCTTTTCGAGCGCTTCATCAGCGCCGAACGCGGCGAGCCGCCCGACATCGACATCGACTTCGAGCACCAGCGCCGCGAAGAGGTCATCCAGTACATCTACAAGAAGTACGGCCGCCACCGAGCCGCGCTGACGGGCGTGATCGTCAGCTACCGGCCGCGCAGCGCCTTGCGTGACGTCGGCCGGGCGCTGGGCATCGACCTCGAACGCATCGAGGCCGTCAGCAAGAGCCAGCACTGGTTCGACGGCAGAAGCATCGCGCCCGAACGTCTGCAAGAAAACGGCTTCGACCCCGAAGCGCCGGTGTGCCGCTTGTGGATGGCACTGACGCAGCAGCTCATCGGGTTTCCGCGCCACCTCTCGCAGCACCCGGGCGGCTTCGTCATCGCGCGCGACACGCTGTCTGAACTGGTGCCGGTGGAAAACGCCAGCATGAAGGACCGCAGCGTCATCCAGTGGGACAAGGACGACCTCGACGCGCTGCGCCTGATCAAGGTCGACATCCTGGCCTTGGGCATGCTCAGCGCCATCCGCCGCGGGCTTGAGTTCGTCAGCCAGAAGCTGGGCACGCCGATGGCGCTGCACCAGATTCCCAAGGAAGACAGCGCCAGCTACGCCATGCTCAGCCGCGGCGACAGCGTGGGCACTTTCCAGGTCGAAAGCCGCGCCCAGATGGCCATGCTGCCGCGCCTGCGGCCCAAGGCGTTCTACGACCTCGTGATCGAGGTCGCCATCGTGCGCCCCGGGCCCATCCAGGGCGGCATGGTTCACCCCTATCTGCGGCGGCGCAACGGCGAAGAGGCGGTCGACTATCCCAGTGCCGAAGTGGAGAAGGCGCTCAAGCGCACCCTGGGCGTGCCCATCTTCCAGGAACAGGTGATGCAACTGGCGATCTTGGCCGCCGACTTCACACCCGGCGAGGCCGACCAGCTGCGCCGCGCCATGGCGGCCTGGAAGCGCAAAGGCGGCCTGCGGCCTTTCCACGAACGCCTGGTGGGGCGCATGGTCGAGAAGGGCTATGAGCTCGAGTACGCCGAACGCATCTTCAAGCAGATCGAAGGTTTCGGCGAATACGGTTTCCCTGAAAGCCACGCTGCCAGTTTTGCCCTGCTGGTCTACGCCAGCGCCTGGTTGAAGTGCCACCACCCCGATGCCTTTCTCGC